>JAGMZX010000148.1:0-11106 GCA_018005585.1 Candidatus Hydrogenedentota bacterium
GGAATCGGCGCCGCCGGAAGACGCGTACGGTGTCCTGGTGGATACCACGGAGTGCGTGGGTTGCCGGAAATGCGAGTGGGCGTGCAACAAAGAGCACCATCTGACGCAAGCGCCGCTCGAGGCCTATGAAGATACGGCGGTGTTCGAGCAGGGCCGGCGCATGGACGACAAAGCGTACACCGTGGTCAACCGGTTTGAGAACGAACGCAATCCGGAAGAGCCCGTGTACGTCAAGTATCAGTGCATGCATTGCGTGCAACCCGCGTGCGTGTCGGCGTGCCTTGTCGGCGCGTTGCAGAAGGATCCGCACGGCGCAGTCACCTATGATGCGTGGAAATGCATCGGTTGCCGGTATTGCATGGTGGCGTGCCCGTTCGAGGTGCCGGCTTACGAATACGGGAACGCGCTGACGCCGGCGGTGCGCAAGTGTTCGTTCTGCTTCGAGCGCACGGCGCGCGAAGGCGAGACGCCTGCGTGCGTGGCGATGTGCCCGCCGATGGCGCTTACGTATGGCAAGCGCACGGAGCTGATAGCGTTTGCGCACGAAAAAATCGCCATGTACCCGGACCGTTATGTGGACCATGTTTATGGAGAACATGAAGCGGGGGGGACTTCGTGGCTGTATCTGGCGAGCGCGCCGCTCGAAGAACTCGGGCTGCCCGCGCTTGGGGATGCGCCTGTGCAGCACCTGGCTGAGACCATCCAGCACAGCGTGTTCAAGTTCGGGCTGCCGCCTCTGATGTTGTTTGGGATGCTCGGCGTGTTCATGAAGACCTTGAAGGACGGTTCGGAGGACAAGGCGGAAGCAGGGACGCCGGAATCATGAAGACCAACACTGCCTTTGCGCCGCTGAATCAAGGTATGTCGCGCGTGACGACGCGCGTGCTGATTGTCCTGTCGGTGCTGGGCCTTGGAGCCGTGCTGTACCGGTTCCTCTTTGGCCTTGGCGCCGCGACGAACCTGTCGAACCAGTATCCCTGGGGCATTTGGAAAGCCATCAGCGTAGCCGCGGCGGTGGCTCTGGCCACGGGCGGTTTCACCACGGCGGCGCTTGTCCATGTATTTCACCGGCGGGCCTATGATTCCATCTCCCGGGTGGCGCTGCTGATTGGCGTGCTCGGGTACACCTTCGGCTGCGTGAGCCTCGCCGTGGATATCGGCCGCTACTACAATATCTGGCATCCCGCCTGGCCGACGATGTGGCAGGGCAACTCGGTGTTGTTCGAAGTGGCCATGTGCATCATGTCTTACCTTATGATCTTGTACATCGAATTCACGCCGATCGTCTGCGAGCGGTTTCGCGGCCGTGTCGCGTTGCCCGGGGCATTGGCGCGCTGGAACGGCGCGGTGGACGCGTTGTTGGGCCTGGCGGACCGGCTGACGGGCAAAGTGCTTTCGTTCTTCGTCGTGTTTGGGGTGGTGCTGTCCTGCATGCACCATTCCTCGCTGGGCGCGTTGATGCTGGTTGCGCCGAACAAGATGCACCCCCTCTGGTACACGCCCGCGCTGCCGTTGCTCTTTCTGTTGTCGGTGTTTTCCGCGGGGTTCGCCTTTGTGATTCTTGCCTCGATTCTGCTGTCGCGTGGCGCCGGGCGGCGCCCGGACATGGCGATGCTCGGCTCGCTGAGCCGATACGTATTGGTGTTCCTGGCCGTCTATCTGGCAGCCAAGCTCAGCGACCTGATTATCCGTGAGGCGCACACGGCCCTGTTCGCGGGTGAGGTCGAGACCGTGTGGTTCCTGGCCGAGTTTGTGCTGGGTGGCCTGGCGCCGTTATGCATGCTGGCGTCCGTCCGGGTACGGCGGTCGCCCGGGTTGCTGGCGTGGGCCTGCGGACTCACGGGATTCGGCCTGTTCATGAACCGCGTGAATGTGTTCCTGGTGGCGTATCACTCCGCCTACACGACGACCCGATACTTCCCGAGTCTGGCCGAAATACTGACCGTCGCGGGATTAACGGCGATATTCGTTATTCTGTTTCGTTTTGCTGTCGTGATTCTGCCCATCCTCCCGAAATCCGCCCCGGAGGCCGGGCCTGAATTGGTGGTCGAGGCGTCTGGCGAGGTTGACGAATGCGTACGCGCGTAGTCCTGATCGTTGCTGCTGTATGGGGGTACGGGGCCGCGTTGCATGCCCAGCATCCGGACATGCACATGCCCGCAAACATGAACTGCCTGCAATGCCATGCGGTCGAACAGCCCGACGAAGGCAACGCGCCGCTGCGGTCCTGTCCGCGGCCGGAGTTGACCGGGGAACAGGCGGCCAAGGCCGAGGCCGAGGCGCCGGACGTGGCCATTCTGGATACGCTCTCCGATGTGTACGTTCCCGTGGCGTTTCCGCACAAGCTGCACGCGCTGATGGCGGATATGGGCACGCAAGGCTGTGCCACGTGCCATCACCACACAAAGGATGGCCGGATCACGGGGTGCGACGCGTGCCATGGCGGACCCAACCCCGTAAATCTGCGTCAGCCGAGCCTGAAAGGGGCTTACCATCGCCAATGTCTGTCATGTCATCGTGAATGGAGTCACGAGAACGGGTGCATCAACTGCCATGCTAAGCGTGTACCGGACGCGGAGGGACAGGCGAATCAGCCTAGCGTGGACGACGTGGTGGGCGCCGACCACCCCCATATCAAAGCGCCCGAGGAAACGGTCTTCACGGTGGAGGAATACGTGGAGGGTCCGATTGTGACGTTCAATCACGCGGACCATGTGGAGCCTTTTGGCCTGCGTTGCGTGGACTGCCACCAGAAAGAGAGTTGCAGCAATTGCCATGACACGGCGCGGCCGGAGCACGCCCACAAGCCATTGGCGGGGGACCCGCACGACGAACTGTGCGGTCGCTGTCACGCGCCGGAAGTGAAGGACAACTGCGGTTACTGCCACACGACGGAAACCGGCCGCCGTTTCAACCATGCGCAGCAGGCGGGTTTTCTGCTAAAGAGTTACCATGCCCGGCTGGATTGCCGGTCCTGTCACAAGCAGGATGCGCTCCGGTTCACGGACCTTCCGTCCGGTTGCGGCGATTGCCACGGCGCGGACTGGCCGTCCGAGGATTTCGAACACGCGCGTGTCGGCGTTGCCCTGGACGCGACGCACGCGGAAGCCAGTTGCACGGATTGTCACGTGGAGGGGTTCGCGAAGCAGGTCCGATGCGGCGGATGCCATGAACTGGAGTGGCAACCCGGGGAGTTCGATCACCAGCGCACGGGTGAGCCGCTCGATGCCCTGCATCTCGATATCGAGTGCGCGGAATGCCATGTGGAAGGGCTTGGCAAGCCCGCGCAATGCGGCGCCTGCCACGATGACGCGCGCCGTTCGTTCCGCGAGTTCATGACCGTAGCCGGCCATAGTGAGTCTGCCGCGGCGGGAGAACGCGAGTATGCGAAGTGACCCGTAGAGGCTGCCTGCGTGTTCTATCCTGCTTGTTCAGGGGTCCCCGAGGGGGAACTGACCGCGTGATTGCGAAACAGGCGCTTCCATGCGCCGTGTTTGGGCGAGAACAGCGCCGCGGCCAAGAACAGAGCGCCCGCAACGGTGGTCATGGCCCCCGCTATGGACGCGTCGAGCCAAGAGGCCAGTCCATAGCCGAGCACGGCGGCGGCGGTTCCTGCCCCGGCGGACACTGCCAGCATGAGGCCGAGACGGTCTACCAGTACATACGCGGTATTGGCGGGGACAACGAGCATCGCGACCACCAGGATCGCGCCCACGCTCTCAAAGCACGCGACGGTGGTCAGGGAGGTGAAGGCCATGAGCAAGTAGTGCCAGAGGCCGACGCGAAACCCGAGCGAGGCCGCCAGCGCGGGGTCGAAAGAACAGATCTTGAGCTTAGAATAGCCCATAACTATGAACGCAAGATTCGCTGCCAGCGTGGCGCCAATCGTCCACGCCGCTCTGGGGCCAAGGTCCACGCCGTTCCACTCGAACCGGTTGAACGGGGTGAACAGAATCTCGCCGTAGAGGATGCACTCGACGTCCAGGTCGACCGCGTCCGCGTAGCGGGTCACGAGAATGACGCCGAGCGCAAACAACCACGTGAAGGTTACGCCCATGGCCGCGTCGGACTGGATGCGGCCGTGGCGGGTCAGCATTTCCGCCAGGAACGCCGTGATCAGGCCCATCGTTCCGGCCGCGAGAAGCATCCAGCCGATATTGCGCGAGCCGGTGACCAGAAACGCCGCGACAATGCCCGGCAATATGCCGTGGCTGATTGCGTCGCCCAGCATGGCCTGGCGGCGCAACACCAGAAAACAGCCCACCAGGCCGCAGGAACTGGCGGCCACGGCGCCGGTGAACATAATCCAGAAAGCATCTTGCATGACGTTGGGTACTCCGTTTCGCAAACACGGTCACGTGCGGGGCGCGCAGGCGCTTGCCCGCCTTAGCTCTTGCGAAGGCGGATGCTTGCGCGCCCGGAATGAAACGCGGCAATTTGTCAGCGAATCCATGAAACAGCCCGCCTAGCGTTCTCTGGTGACCGGTTCCGCGCCTCGCGCCGGTATAAGGCGACCATGCGGGTCGCTTTGAGGGTGTTCCAGCAGTTCCGCAAGACGTTCCTCAAGTTCCGGCGTGAGCACGTGCTCGATTTCCTCCGCGTCATCGTGGACGTGGTCTGCGGCAATCTCCAATTTGCGCGTCAAGTATAGTTCCCACAACCGGTGCACACGCGTGACCCGCGCTCCTCGCGCGACGCCGGCGTCCGTCAGCGCGAAAAGGCCTGGCTGCGTTTCGCCAACCAGCCCCGCCCGCTCGAGCAGGGCGAGCGTGCGCCGCAATTGCCGCATGCTCATGCCCCGCCGCTGGAGCAACTCCGGCAGGGACCAGGGGATGTTCCAGTCCTTTGCCGGTTCGCCGAGTTGATAGAGGGTGCGCAACAGGTTTTCGACGGCGGTCTTCCGCCGGAACCGGCGCAACCGCCACAACCGCAAGACGAGTCCGCGGCGCGGCGCGCCAGCGAACGAAACGAGAAACAGCGTTGTGGCGCAAATGACCATCCATGGGCCGGTGGGCATCTTCGCGCCCAGGCAGCTGGCATACACGCCGAGTGCGCCGCTGCCGGCGCCAAAGAGGGCCGCCAGCAGAAGCAGTACGCCGAGTCGGTCTGTCCAGTACCGGGCCGCGGCGGCGGGCGTGACGAGCATCGCCGCCATAAGCACCACGCCGACCGCCTGCAGACCGATGCCGACCGCCAGGACAATCAGGGTGGCCAGCGTCATCTCGAGCATCCGCACGGGCAGCCCCGAGGCTCGGGCGAAGTCCGGGTCGAAGGAAATGACCTTGAATTCCTTGTAGAGCAGGACCACGGCCGCGCACAGGAGCGCGGCGGCGGCGCCCAGTGCTTGCACATCGCGCGCGACCAGCCCCGCGGCCTGTCCGAACAGGAAACGGTCCAATCCGGACTGCGCCGCGTTTCCGGAATGCTGGATGTACGTGAGCAGGAGTATGCCGGCGCCGAAGAACACGGAGAGGACCATGCCGAGCGCGCTGTCTTCCTTGCAGCGGGTATGACGGACGATCCAATCGACGGAGACGGCGCCGAGCCAGCAAGAGGACATAGCGCCGGCGAGCATGACCAAGGGGTCTTTTGTCCCCGTGAGCAGGAAGGCGGCGCATATGCCGGGCAGCGCCGCGTGCGCCAGGGCGTCGCCGAGCAGCGAGCGCTTGCGCAGGAAGCTGAAACAGCCTACCATGCCGGCGCCTGCGCCGAGCAGCATGCAGCCGCCGAACACGTAGACGACGTTCCTGCTCGAGAACGGCAAGATGACGAGCCAGGAGGAAGCGGGTTCAGCCGTCAGCACTGCGGGAATTCCATTCGGCGCGCCGGAGCCGTTCATGCACGTCTGTCAGAAGACTCAACCGGCCACCGTACGCGTCCTGGAGGTTTTCCGCGGTGAACATATCCGCCACGGGGCCAAAGGCGACACAACGGAGGTTGAGCAGGAGCACCCAATCGAAGTATTCCGGCACGGTCTGGAGGTCGTGATGCACGACAGCGACCGTGTTGCCCTGTTCGCGCAGCCCGCGCAGGAGCGTTACAATCACCTTCTCCGTGGCAGCGTCTACGCCCGCGAAGGGCTCGTCCATGAGATAGAGGCGGGTTTGTTGCGCGAGTGCACGGGCGAGAAAGACGCGTTGCTGCTGGCCACCGGATAATTGGCTGATCTGGCGCCGGGCGAATTCCGCCATGCCCACTTTTTCGAGGCATTGCATCGCGACCTCCCGGTCGCGGCGCCGCGGCCGTCCAAACAGCGGCAACTGACCGTATCTGCCCATCAGCACCACGTCCAGCGCGTCCGTGGGAAAATCCCAGTCGACGGATTCGCGCTGAGGCACATACGCGACCGCAGCACGGGAACGGCCGCCCGGCTGCCCGAAAATGCGGACGCAACCCGACGCAAGCGGAACCAGTCCCATGACCGCCTTGAGCAGGGTGCTTTTCCCGGCGCCATTCGGGCCCACAATCGCGATGAGTTTGCCGTCGGGAAACGTCACGTCGATGTCCCACAGCACCGGACGATGATGATAGGTGACGGTAAGGTCGTGTATTTCCACCGGAGGTGCGGGCAGGGCGGAATCCATATTACTTGAGCGCCTCCACAATCGTGTCCACGTTGTGGCGCACCATGCCGATGTAGGTGCCATCGGGCGTCGACGCCGCGCCCATCGCATCCGAATACAACTGGCCGCCGAGGCGAACCTCATGGCCATTGGCGCGGGCGCCCTCGATCAGCGCGTTGATTGAGCGCGGCGATACCGAGGATTCCACGAACACCGCCTTGATGCGCCGCTTTACGATGACGCCGACCAGCCGGGTGATGTCCTGCAGGCCGTATTCCGCCGCGGTGCTGATGCCTTGGACGCCGAGGATTTCCATGCCATAGGCGCGCCCGAAGTAGCCGAACGCGTCGTGAGCCGTGATGAGTACGCGCTGGTCCGGGGGGATCTCGGCGATCCGCTGGAGGCAGAACGCCCGCAGCGCGTCCAGTTCCTGTGCGTACGCGGCGGCACGCTCCAGGTACGTGTCGCGATGGACGGGGTCCGCCTCGATGAGGGCGTCGCGGATGCGCAAGGTCACGATGTGCCAGAGCGAGACATCGAACCACACGTGCGGGTCGTACTGGCCCGCAACGCCCTGCAGCTCGCGCAATTGCCGCAGCGGAATCGTCTCCGTAACAGCCACGACGCGGGTGCGCTTGGCCATCTCCGCGAATGTGTCTCCCATGCGCCCCTCGAGGTGCAGGCCGTTGTACAGGATGAGGTCCGACCCGGCGAGCCGGCGCAGGTCGCCTTGCGTCGCCTTGTAGAGATGTGGGTCTACACCCGGACCCATGAGTTCCCGGACGTCCGCGAGTTCGCCCGCAATATGGCGCGCTGCATCGGCTATCATGCCGGTCGTGGCCGTGACGCAGAGACGCCCCGAGGGCTTCGGGCCGGCCAAGTTGCCGCAGGATGTCAGCAGTACGCAGGCCGCGGCAGCCTCCAGAAGCGGAATCCGGCCCGGATTCATAGAATTGGGTTCTCCACGCCGGCTGCGGTGGCTGTGGCCCGGTAAACCATAGCCCCCCCAGCGGTTTGCGAAAATCACGTAATGGTCAAATCTTCAAACAGGGCATTGGCCTTGCAGTATTCCACGACGTTTGGATTCGGCCCGCGAGGAGACCTGAGTTCACTGATAATTTCAATAATTCTTATGCCAATTACGTGTTTTTCTGGCATGGATGGTAGAATCAAGGCAGATGCGGCGCACGTGGCAGGCCCGCTGAGGAGTCAAGAGTCCGTGGACACGCAAGGCGGAGGCAACGGCTCGAGAGGTGAGGTGGTCTTCTTTCAGAACGAGGTTTTGTTCTCTCGGGCAGAGAGCAGAAACCGAACCGGGCTTGCCCACCCCCCGCGGATGCGGCCGCGCCTTGGGCGCGGTCGTCGCGGGCAAGTCATGTGGGCAATGATGGCGCCAGGCGCGGCGCGCTGGGCTGGGCAAGCCCCGTTCTCTTCGCGGTCCCTTCGTGGCGTGGCGCCGCCGCCAGGTAAAAAGAGGAATGAGTCCCAGGAGAGGGCCTGCGCGGCAGATAGGCTGCAGGTACTTTGGGGGAGCAGTGACGTGAGGCAGATTGCTCGTGGCACCGTACGCAGGCGCCTCTCCCGTTGCTTGGGTATGAGGCCGAGTGGAGACGGGTGAATGGCACCGGCTGGCTGCAGGTACTCTTGGGGAAGGAGTGACGTGAGGCAGAATTCGAGCCGTGTACGCCGCTCACCCGTCTCCCGTTGCTTGGGTATGAGGCCGGAACCCCGTTTCCGGGGGAATAATCAGAAATAAAGGAGACGGACCCGCTTTGCTTACTGGCTGCAGGTACTCTTGGGGAAGGAGTGACGTGAGGCAGAATTCTAACCGTGCGCTCCGCAAGCCCGTCTCCCTGTAGAAGGGCCGTTTCAGCAAACCCGTAACGCGCAGGCAACGCGGTTGTTACGCGCGCGATGCGGATTTTATTTCCCAACGTTTTCATGGGTAAATGCCCCATGCCGATACCTTGGTGAAGGTCGTCTCGGTATCCCCCGCGACGCCGTCCGGAACGACTTTGATGTGCAGGACGCGCACGTCTCGAATGGGTTCGCCCGGCACGACCACATCGAATGAGTTGGAATCCGCGAATTGGAAAACTTCCGCGCGGATATGGTCACTGAACAACTGATTCATGTGATCATCGTATACGTAAACGTAATAGCCGCCCTGGATGGCGACACCGTCCTCCGGCTTCCACTCGAAGGTGAGGGACTGAACGGCGCGCCCGTTCGTCTGGACCACGAATACCTGTTCCGCGGTCATGTTGGCCATGTAGTTGGGCCTGACCGTTTCGGCAAACGCGCGCTGGGCGCCCGAATCCGGCGAGATCGCGTCGGCCCAGGCAAGTTCGGCCTCCGCGTCTACGGAGACCGGTTCCAGCGGCCGCTTGCCGATGCGCAGTGTAACCTGCTCGCCCGCGTTGAGTTCGCGGAACGCGACGTCGTTTTCGACCTGTACACGCCCTTCACTGACAGTGACGACGGTCATGTTTTCCTCGACGCGCACGTCGAATGTGGTGCCAAAAACGACTACGTTGCCGGGAGGCGTATTGACGCGAAACAGGCGCACGTCTTTGCCGACGTGCAGCCAGGCGCGGCCGCGCTCGACGCTGATCTGCCGCTCGTCATGGATCTTGATGCGCGTGTCCGCCGCCACCTTGATTTCGGTGGGGCCGGCGAGCGACAGCATCATGGCCGCCGCGTTGCCGGTTTCGAAGCGTTCCCCGGCATTGATATAGCTGCTCAGGTTGACGCTGAGCCGGTCCGTGCCTTCTTCGTTGCTGCGCATGACTTGGCCCTGGCGGAACGTGACCACGCCGATGCTGGGCTCGGGCAGGTCTCCGTTTCGCGGCCACGAATAGAAGATCGCGAGCGCGAGCACAATAATCAGGACTGGGGCCAGAGCCGGTACAAGACGCAGGAGCCAGGTTATGCCGCCGCTTGCATGCTTGACGCGCCAGTTCACCTCCTGGACATTCGTCGACGACCGGTCCATTTCGGGCAAATGCGCCATAATGCCGGGGGTGAGGTCGTTATGGAGACGATGCTCTTCGTACACCTCGAAAAGGAGCGCCGTACTCCGCTTGTGCCGTTTGAGCGCACGGCTGCAGACGCGGCATTCCGACACGTGCTCTTCGAAAATGAGCCGTTCCGAGTCGGTCACTTCGCCGTCGATATAGCCCTGTATCAGGCTTTCTATTTGTCTACATGACGCCACTGCACGTTCCCCTCGCCTTGGTCGAGATCCGCCAGCAAATCACGCAACTGGCGGCCGGCCCGATGAAGGATGCCGCGAATTTCATCCCGCGATTCGCCCGTAAACCGGCTGATCTCCTCGTAACTCAATTCCTGCAGGTACCGAAGCACCACCGGCAACCGGTAGCGTTCCGGAAGCGAATCGATCGCCTGCTGGACCCGCTCGAATCGCTCCCGGCTTTGGGCCTGTCTGTGCGGTCCCTGTCGTGCATCTTCAATTGACACTGTGCGCCGATGCGGCAACGGCGTTTCTGTTGCCAGACGCCTGCCTTGCCGGCGCAGCCAGTTGGCTGCTGTACGGCAGGTTATCTCGCGCAGCCACGCCCCGAACTTCTCCGCATCCTTCAGGCGCGGCAAGCTTCGATACGCGGCCCAGAACGATTCCTGGGCCACATCCTCCGCCGCGCCATACCGGCCGGCATAATAAAAGGCCGTGGCATACACCGCTGCCTGGTAACGCTGGACCAACTCCCTGAACGCGTCCGCGTCACCCTGAAGACAACGATAAACGAGTTCACCGTCCTTCAGTTGCATCGGCGCTCCTTCCCCGGCCCCGGGTTTCGTCCCGAAGGCGTCATAACATCAACCTCGCCGTATGCATTATTAAAGTGGCTCCTGGCGTCCCAGTTGCCACAATTCGTTCCATATTGGAACTACCCGGGCCCGGCACACTTCGTGTCACCGGCAATATCCCCCGACAGGACCCGATTGTTCCGTCTGCGAGACGATGCACGACGGAGAATCAGACACGACGGACGGACGCCCGGTGGTGTCACAATGACGCCGCTGAAAAAGCAGGCACAGGGGAGTGACGGCACTGTGTCAGAAGGCAAGCTGCCGCAAGAGACATTGAAGGCGAGCAGGATGCCCGGCGTTTCGCCCGGATGCAATCACTCGGCAGCATGTTTTCGTGTTTCCAAACCTTGGCGGAGTTCCTGCCCAGGCCACCTGCCCTAACAACACCTCTTGACAGATTTCTGACGCTCGGCTAGAATGACTCTATTCAGGCACGGTTTTATAGGCGGTTAGGCATGGGCATGAAAGTCGCACTGGACGTCGTCGATCGGCGTCGAAGGGAGCCGCTTTACCTGCAACTGGCCAAGGCCATCACCGGCGCGATCCGCGAAGGGCATTACGGGCCGGGCGAGCGCATCCCCTCTGAACGCGAGTTCATGCGCGAGGGCAGGCTGAGCTACCCGACGGTCGCGCAGGCCTTTCGCGAAGTGGTCAAAGCCGGCTGGGTACGCCGCAAAGTCGGCAGCGGCACCTTTGTTGCCGACCCCTTGCC
>JAGMZX010000148.1:11206-14164 GCA_018005585.1 Candidatus Hydrogenedentota bacterium
GCGGTGGATACCCTGTTCGCCCGGTCCCGCGACCGGCGGCTGACCGCAATCATGTGCGTTACCGACGATATTGCCCGCGGCGTCATCCGGCGCCTGCGCCGGCGCGGCCTGCGCGTGCCCGAGGATGTGTCAGTAACCGGATTCGACGACCTGGCGTGGTCCGCGGACTTTCGGCCGCCCTTGACTACAGTGGCGCAGCCGCTCGAACGCATCGGCCGCAGGGCCGTGCGCCTCCTGCTCGAGCGGCTCCACAACCTCGAGCGGCCGCCCACCCGCGTGGTGCTAGACCACCGGCTGTGCATTCGCGCATCGACCGCGCCGCCGCCGGCGCCGTAGACAACCGCTGCGGCGGCGCCCGTATCCGGGCTCGCCGCAACGTGACCCATAGATCAAGAAACAAGAAACAGGAAACGGGGAGGGCCCAAAGATGCACACGCAGGCATCGGGCCGCATGGCCATCATGGCCGGGGGCGTCTTGTTGTTCCTGTGCCTTCCGGCGGACGGCGCGCAAATCTACGCCAACGACGACGTCACGACGCGCAACAACGGCAACAACTACGACGAAACCGACATGGGCTCCGGCGCATACGCGGGGCTCCTTGTCAAAACCGATAGCGGCTATTCGTGGCTCGAATTCACGCTCGGAACCGCTACCACAGCCAACGCGACCCTCTACATTTACAATTACTGGACGCAGAACGGCGTGAATTACGACGTGCGCGTCCGCGCCGCGGCGTACAACTTCAACGAGACGGTCCTTACCGGCGACAACGACCCCGATACCAGCGGATGGGCCGTGCTTGTCAATTCCTTCCATGTGGACACTAGCGCCCGGTGGTATCCGCTCGACATTACGGCATTCTATAACGCCCACCTTGGCCAGACCGTCACCTTCAAATTCGAGACTGTAACCGGCACGGGGGACGGGCCCATTTTCGTGGACCGCGAAGGCACCGGTGGTTACAGCCAGCGTCCCTACATCAATTGGGCCTCCGATCCGACCCCCCCGTCGATAAGTCCCAACGACGACGTGACCACACGTGGGAACGCCACCAACTACGACGAATACAATCTCGGCGGCGGCGCTTACGCCGGCCTTCTCGTCAAAGTCACCAGCAATTTCAGCTGGATCGAATTCACCCTCGGCGCGACTACCGCCGGTTCCGCAACCCTGAACATCTTCAATTACTGGACGCAGAACAACGTCAACTACGACGTGCGCGTCCGGGCGTCCGTCCACAATTTCAATGAGAACACACTTACCGGCTTGAATTCTCCGGATACCAGCGGATGGACTATTGTCGTCCCCTCATTCCACGTGAACGCCGTGGCGCGCTGGTACAGTCTGGACGTCACCACCTACTACAACGCTCACCTGGGCCAGACCGTTACGTTCAAACTCGAGCCCGTGACCGGCACCGGCGACGGCCCAATCTTCTCCGATCGCGAAGGCACCGGCGGCTACACCCAGTACCCCCATCTCGCGTGGACGCCCCCCGGCGTGCCGCCTGTGATTGCGGAGGCAGCGCCCGACCCGGACAGCGCAGGCGCCGGAACGGAGTACGTGAAGCAGCTCTCGCTGGTGCAAGGCGCTCCACCGGTCACGTGGTCGGTCGTCCAGGGGCCGTCCGGGCTCAGCGTGGACCAAACCGGCCGTGTAAGCGGCTGGACTCCCGCCGATGCTGACGTGGGGGATGCATTCACGATCGAGGTCCAGGCGAGCAACGGGTACGGAAGCGACACGGAGTCGTGGGCCGTGAACGTCATCGACATTACGGACCCGGTGGCCGCCTGCAAGGACATCACGGCGCCGCTGAGCGCGGTTGCGCCCGCCTTCGTGACCATCACGCCCGCGGACATCGACAACGGCAGCAGCGACAACGTGGGTATCGTGCGCTCTCTGATCGACGGGGGCAACTCCGTTACGTACACCTGCGGTCATGTGGGGCCGCAATCGGTGACCTTGTACGTCGAAGACGCCGCCGGAAACTCCGATTCCTGCATCGCCACTGTCGTTGTGACGGACGAGACCGACCCGGTGGCCAGTTGCACAAATATTTCCGTGCCGCTTGATGCGCTCGGCTCGGCCGCTATCACTGCGGACGACGTCAATAACAGTAGTTCCGACAACTGCGGCATCGAAAGCCTGACCGTTGCTCCTCATGTGTTCACCTGCTCGGAGCTTGGGGAGAACACGGTTACGCTCACCGTTGAGGACGTAAACCGCAGGCATAGTACCTGCCAAGCCATAGTGACAGTGCAAGACCCATTAGGCGTTTGCAGCGCCGAAGGGGAGGGCGAAGGCGAAGGCGAAGGCGAAGGTGAGGGTGAAGGCGAAGGCGAAGGCGAAGGTGAAGGTGAGGGCGAAGGTGAGGGAGAAGGCGAAGGTGAAGGTGAAGGTGAAGGCGAAGGTGAAGGCGCAGGTGAAGGTGAAGGTGAAGGTGAAGGCGAAGGCGAAGGCGAAGGTGAAGGTGAAGGTGAAGGCGAAGGCGAAGGTGAAGGTGAAGGCGAAGGCGAAGGTGAAGGTGAAGGCGAGGGTGAAGGTGAGGGCGAAGGCGAGGGCGAAGGCGAGGGCGAAGGCGAGGGTGAAGGTGAAGGTGAAGGCGAGGGCGAAGGCGAGGGCGAAGGCGATCCGGGCATCGATGAATGGCATACGGCGGACCAGGATCACAGCAGCAAGATCGAATTGACCGAGTTGTTGCGCGTAATCCAGTTCTACAACTCGGTGGGGTTCCACTGCGAAACCGGTACGGAAGACGGTTACGCGCCGGGGCCGGGCGTCCAGACCTGCGCGCCGCACGCAAGCGACTACATGCCGGAGAACTGGCAGGTCGAGTTGACGGAACTCCTGCGGCTGATTCAGTTCTACAACTCCGGGGGCTACCATGCCTGCCCCGGCGAAGACACAGAGGACGGCTTCTGCCCCGGTCAGGGTTGAACTCATCCGCGCGCGGATTG
>JAGMZX010000149.1 GCA_018005585.1 Candidatus Hydrogenedentota bacterium
TGGGCGAACATGGCCTGCGCCTCCGCGGCAATGTCGCGGCTCATGGGCTCCGTGAACACCTCGTCGGTCGCGCCCGCCATCAACAGGACCGCCTTCGGGCACAGCGCGGCAAGCAGGTCGGGGTCGTCGTACGCGCACAGGCGGCCCTGCTGCATCACCTCCGGGCATTCGGCGTAGTTGTCGAGCACGGGATGCAGCGCCTTCGACACGGCGCAGCACGCGGGGCCGCACACGACGAGGCGATGGTCGAGCAGCGCCGCGTGCATCGCCGTGACGCCGCCGCCGCTGACGCCCGTGATGCCGATGCCGTTGTGCGCGTCCACGTCGGGCCGCGCCGCGAGATAGTCCGCGCAACGCAAGGCGTCGATGACGAAGAAGCGGTTCGCCGACTGGCCCGTGAGGTAGCAGCGCACGCCGTCGCGGAAGTGATCGTTGCCGTCCGGCTTTTCTCCGGCCATGCCCGGCGGATCGAAAGTCGCGGCGATGTAGCCGCAGCGCGCAAAGACCTGCGCTGGTATCTGGTAGGCCGAACCCACCTTGCTGCTGTGTCCCACGGGCACGACAATAGCCGGCCACGGCGGCGGAAACTGCTCGGGCCGCGGCAGGTAGACTGATGCGTTCACGTCCAGGCCCGGAAACGACTCGAACAGCACGTTTTCGACGATGTAATGTTCGCGCTCGTGGCGCGAAACGGCGCGCACGTTGAGATCGCCTCCTTGCGCGCCGAAGGGCATCGGGGCCATGCCTTCGAGCACCGTCCCGCGCAGATTGTCGCGCCATGTTTCCCATGTGCCCGACGCGAAGGCTTCGCGCCGCCGCTGCGCGAGCGTGTCAAGCTCCGCGCACGCCCTGCGGACCAGACGCACGGTCAGCATGTTGCGCAGGTCGATCGACGGTGCGACGGGCCCGAGCGCAAACTGGGCGGCGGTGTCCGTCCAAGATCCGGAAACGGCATCGGCGCCGGTTGCGGCAACCAAGAGCACTACGATTGAAGCAAGCACGTTCATCCCTCCTCTCGCGCGTCAAGCGAGCATAGCAGCACCGCGCTTGAAGCGCCAGCATAAGGCGGTTAGCATGGCGGCGGAAGCGAACCCAGGCCACAAGGAGAGGATGCATCATCATGCGCGCCGTATCCGCTTGTATTCTTACGTGCTGCCTCATTGCCGCCGCCGTCGGCGGCTGCGCCACCAGGGACGACCGCGTCGAGTCGCCCGCGGCAACCGGGACGCCCGCGCGGCCGGAATCGGCCGCGGCGGTTGCGGAACCCGCAGCGGCCGCGACGGGCGACCTGGTATTCCTGCCGCAGCCGCGCTCGGTTGTCCTGGGGGAAGGCGCGTTCCGCGTCACGACGAATCAAGTCTACGCCATCGAACTGGATGACGCCGTTATCGCGCGTTTCGTGCCGCATCTGAACAGCGCGCTGGACACGGCCGGCCTGAGCGGAGGCGGGTCGGGCCAGTGCGCTATCGAAATACGTATCGACCCGGGCGCGACGGCGCACTCCGAAGGCTATCTGCTCGACATCGCGCCGGACACGGTCCGTATCACGGGTCACGACGCGCCGGGCGCATTTCACGCGGTGATGACGCTGAGACAAATCGCGCGGCAATGCGCGGGGACCGGCTCGCTGCCGTGCCTGCGCATCGAGGACTGGCCCGACTTCCCGAATCGCGGCGTCATGATCGACGTGGCCCGCTGCAAGGTTCCGGAAATGGGGACGCTGTACGCGCTGGTCGATAAGCTCGCGGAACTCAAATTCAACCAGCTCCAGATGTACACGGAGCACACGTTCGCCTACCGCAACCACCACACGGTCTGGGAGGACGCGTCGCCCATGACGCCCGCGCAGGTCCGTGCGCTCGACGCCTATTGCCGCGACCGGTTCATCGAACTCGTGCCGAACCAGAACTCGTTCGGCCACATGGACCGCTGGCTGCGCCTGCCCGGGTACGCGCACCTCGCCGAGACGCCCGGCGGCAGCGACCTCTGTCCCGTCGACCCCGGCAGCATCGCGCTGCTCGACGACATGTACGACGACCTGCTCCCGTGCTTCAGCAGCGGCCAGGCGAACGTCGGCTGTGACGAAACGTGGAGCCTCGGCAAGGGCCGCAGCAAAGACGCGTGCAACGCGCGCGGCGTCGGGGCCGTCTATTTCGAATTTCTCATGAAAATCCGTGGGCTATGCAGCAAGCACGGCAAACAGATGCAGTTCTGGGGCGACATCATCATGAACCACCCCGAACTCATCCCGGAGATACCCGGCGGCGTCATCGCGATGGAATGGGGCTACGAGGCCAACCATCCGTTCGCGGAACACGGCAGGAAATTCGCGGAGTCCGGCGTGCCCTTCTATGTCGTGCCGGGCACGTCCGCGTGGAACTCGCTCGCCGGGCGCACGGACAACGCGCTCGCCAACTTGCGCAACGCCGCCGAAAACGGCATCGCCAACGGCGCCATCGGCTACCTCGTAACCGACTGGGGCGATGGCGGCCACTGGCAATTCCTGCCGGTCTCGTATCTGCCCTATGCCTATGCGGCCGCCGTCAGTTGGGCCTGCGCGGAAAACAGGGAAATTGACCTCACGCGTGCGGTGGACGTCCACTGGTTCGAAGACCGCGCTGGCGTCATGGCCCGGCTTGCCTACGACCTCGGCAATGCGCACCGGATAAGCGGCGCGACCTTCGGCAACAACACGATCTACTACCGGCTGCTCCTGCATCAGGTCGACGGCGCGGTCGACGAGCGCTGCTCGAAGCAGAAGTTCGAGGACGTGATCGCCGAAGTGGACCGCGTCATGCAGCGCCTGCCTGAAGCCGAGATGCAGTGTCTGGACGCGGACCTTGTCCGGTCCGAATTCGAATGCACGGCCCAACTGATCCGTTTCGCGTGCCGGCTCGGCATCGCGCGGCTCGACGCGGGCAACGTCGGCACGGCGCAATTGCCCGCGCCCGCGCGCGCCGGGCTCGCCGCCGAACTGGAGCCGTTGATCCCCGAGTTCCGCCAGCTTTGGCTCGCGCGTAACCGTTCCGGCGGCCTCAAGGAAAGCGCGGGTCACTTCGAACTGCTGCTGAGCCTGTTGAAGAAGGGTTCATGAATGTGCTTGCGCGTCATTCAATGGGCGTATGACATGTCCTGACTATTTACCGGCTGGTAGCGAAAACTAGGCAAGGTCGGTGTTCAGCGCCCGGAACGCGTCGGCGCAGGCCTGGTAGTTGGCTTCGGACATGCCCATGCAGCCGTATTCCTCGACGTAGCCGATGAAGCCGCCGTCGGGGGCGCCGAGCGCCGCGTAGAGGCGGCGGGCCTCGGCGAGAATCTGGCCGGGCGTGCCGGATATCGAGACGGTCTGGTAGCTGACAGGCTCCATGAAGCATTGCACGCCGCGCAGTCGCGCGCCGATGTCCTCGACAGGGTTCGCGTTCGGCTGCGAGACGTTCATGACGTCGACGCCGATTTCGTGGAAATCGTCGAGCAGCGGCTCGACGCGCCCGCAACTGTGAAACCAGACGTGCAGCCCGAGCCTGTGCGCGTGGTCGAACTGGCGCTTGTAGCGGGGTTTGAACAGTTCTCGCCAGAGGTCGGGCGCGATGAGCAGGCTCTCCTGCGAGCCCCAATCGTCGGCGAAATGCACGCCGTCGAAGCCCGCCTCCGCCGCAAGCGACGTCAGCCCCGTCTCAAAGTCCATGATGCGGTCCATGAGGGCCATCGCGCGGTCCGGCTCGGCGATGAAATCGAGCATCGCGTTGGCGAAGCCGCGCAGGAACGTGTAGAGGTTGAACCCGGTGATGCCCAGCCCGGCCAGCAGGTAATATCCCTCTCCGTCGCGCACGAAATCCGCGACGCCCGCCATGCGGTGCTCGGGGTTGAGCGCCGGCGGCCGGAACGCGTCGAGCGCGTCCCACGCGGGGATCACCGGCGCCTCGGGCTGGCCCATGGTCCCGTCCCCGAGGGCGTGCATCCGGTAGCCCCACTCGTTCGCGCCGTCCGCGTCCAGCACCAGGCTGCGCATGAGGATGTCGCCGCAGCGCTGGTCGCGGTTCCAGAACAGCACCGGCACCCGGTCCGGCCGCCCGAACAGGATCGCCCGTCGCACACGCTCGTTTGCAGTCATGATGCGAGTTCTCCGTTTATCGCCTGCCAACGTTCAATCCGGTTCAACGCAGAGCCGCGGAGAACACAGAGACACGCAGAGAAAGGCAATGGACGAGCGCCACGGGGCACGGGCGTCTCGCCCGTGGTTCAAGAACACACGCAGGATGCGCATGGCGTACACGGGTGAGACGCCCGTTCCACATGTTCGTTCTCCGCGACGCTCTTCGGCGTCCGCGATTTTGCGTTGACAGTGACTCCGGCACGATATCCTCGACTCAATACGCTCCCCATTCCCGGAGCGTTTCCCATAGAGCGACGATGTTTTGCGGAGGGACGTCCGCCTGGATGTTGTGTACGGTCGCGAACACGTAGCCGCCGCCGGGCGCCAGTGCGTCCAAGTTGCGTTTTACGTCTTCGCGCACTTCCCGCGGCGTGCCCTGCGGCAGGACGCGCTGCGTATCCACGCCGCCGCCCCAGAAAACGATATCCGCGCCGAAATCGCGCTTGAGTGCTTCGGGCTCCATCCCCGCCGCCGTGACATGCACCGGATTGAGGATATCGACACCGTCCTCGATGAAATCGGGCAGGAACGGCCGCACATTGCCGCAGGAATGGAAGAACAGCTTCACGTGCGGCGCCGCGCGCTTGATGGCCTGAAAAACGCGCCGCAGATGGGGCCGGATGCACGCGCGGAACTGCTCATGCGCGATCAGTTGTGACTGCTGCGTGCCGTAGTCGTCGTTTTCGGCCACGATATCGACGAGATCGCCCAATTCGCGCAGTGCGGTCTCCCAAAACGCGATCTTCAGGTCTGCAAGCCTGCCATAAAGCGCGTCGGAGAACTCCGGATACAACAACGGGTCCATAAGGGCATTTTCCATGCCGCGCAGGCGCTGCGACATCTCGAAAATACCGGCGCAAAGCCCTTTGAGCATGACCGGCCTGCCCGCGTCGCGGAATGCCTGCGCCTGCGCGCGCAACCCGGCAATGCGCGTCGGATCGGCGGCGTCCGGCCATGCGCGGGCGGCCACCACCGCGGGGTCGGGCGCGGCGTCGCCCATGGGATGACCGACAATCGTGAAGAAGAGTCCGTCCTGCCTCGGGAAATGATGCGTCATGCCCCATTCGTCATGATAGACGTAGACTTCGCCGCCGTCCTCGAGTTTATCCGCGACGCTCCAATTGTGACTCGTCAAGGGGAACAGACCGCGCGTGTCCACCTCGAAACGTTCGAGCACGTCGTCATGCGGCACGACGACCTGCTGCACCATATCGAGCCATTGCGGTTCACGGGGCGGCAAGCCCAGATGCGCGCGCAGCCGGTCGTACGCGACCCGCGCAATCGCCGTGACATGCGTCCCGCTCAGGTCGAAGGGCACGCGGTCGGGTTCCCTGTGTGCGAGCGCCGCAAGCACGCGCTCGCGCGGGGACATGGTATTCATGGGCATCGTCACCGCCTTCTCTTGGATTGCCTTACGGGGAAAGGTACCATGTCGCCGGGTTCGCAGTACACGCTTCAGCTTGTTCCCGGGGCGCGCTTGCGCGTGCCTTAAAGGAGGCGAGACACATATGAAAACGAGTATGCGCCCGATGAACCTGTGCATGGCGTTTCTTCTCGCGCTGCTGTGCGGCGTCGTGCTCCAGGCACAGGACGCCACTACCCAGGACAGCATCCGTCTGGAACGCATGCTGAAACGGTTCCCGAACGCGGACGCCAACGGCGACGGCGTGCTGACACTCGACGAGGCGCGCCGCTACCGGCAGCGGGTGCGCGCGGAACGTGGCATCGTGGATCGTCCCAGCCTGCCTTTGCCGGAGGGCACTACGAAGCGCGCGGACCTCGAGTATGGGCCGCACGGGAACAATGTCCTGGACCTCTATCTTCCGAAAGAGGCCGAGAAACCGATGCCGCTCGTAATCTTTATTCATGGCGGCGGGTTTATCGATGGCGACAAGAACAACCTTTCCCCCGTCATCCTGCATCAATGCCTGCTCCGGGGCATGGCTGTCGCGTCAATCAATTACCGGTTCATCACGACGGACCCCTTTCCCGCGCCGCTGCACGACTCGGCGCGCGCCGTGCAGTATCTGCGCCATCACGCGAGTAAATGGGACATTGACCCGAAGCGGATCGCCCTCTTCGGCGGTTCCGCGGGCGGCGGCGCCTCGCTCTGGGTCGCGTTGCACGACGACTTGGCCGACCCGGGCAGTGCCGACGCGGTGGCCCGGGAATCCACGCGGGTGGCGTGCGCCGCGGCGATCCGCGGTCAGACCTCGTACGACCCGCGCCAGATGCGGGAATGGCTGGGCGATGCGATCCTGCAGCACCGTTGCATATTGCCGCTGTACGGCGCGAAGAACCTCGACGAAGTGCTGAACCCCGCGCCTGAGCGCGCGAGCCTGTATGTGGAATGCTCGCCCATCCATCACCTGAGCGCAGGCGACCCGCCGGTGCTGCTCTTCTACACGGAGACCGTGCCCAATGACCCGGGCGGCGCAATCCACAGCAAGGTCTTCGGAGAACAACTGAAGGCCGCCATGGACGCCGCGGGCGCGTCCGCCAGACTGATTACCAACATGCGCCAAACCGATGACGCGGCCGTGGCCAAGGACCTGGTCGCGTTCCTTGCGGAACACCTGGGGCCCGGAAAATAGGGAAGAAGCATCGCCGGTTTCTGTGCCCGCGTCCGTTTGGCCTTCTTGCAGGCATGGGGACCAATCCGTCCCGCGGGACGAAGGGGGCCGCCGACGCATGCGTCGCGCGGTTGTTCGAGGCGTCTCGGAAATCTATTGCCAGAATGCAATGGAGGGAGTAAGCTAAAGACGAGAGGAAAGTTTCACGTGTTATGATGAGGGGTGCCCCACCGGGCAAACGAAAGGAATCGGGGGTATGTGCACCGTGCACCGTCGTTCCGGGTTCACGCTTATTGAGTTGCTGGTGGTCATAGCCATTATTGGCATTCTCGCGGCGATACTCTTGCCGGCGCTGGCGCGGGCGCGCGAATCCGCCCGCCGCAGCTCGTGCCAGAATAACCTCAAGGAATGGGGGATTGTCTTGAAGATGTACGCCAACGAGGACCCGGGCGAGCGATTTCCTCCCGTGTTCTTCCGGGACGGGCGCGTAGCCCAGTTTATCGACCGTAACGACCCGTCCATGGCGTTGCGAACCTATAACGACGGCATTTTCGCCGCCGCGGGGCCGGACACGCTCAAGATATATCCGGAATATCTGACCGATCCGAATATTTGCTTCTGCCCGTCCGATGCGGAAAGCGGACCGGACGACGCCCTGTTCACCTGGAAGGACGACATCTGTTTCGGCTACCTGGGCAATGACGCCAATTGGTGCGCGGGCGCCGTTGATGAAAGTTATGCCTATCTGGGCTGGACGCTTGACCGCGCGGAGATGGACGACACGCCGATTCCCGTGCCGCCGCTTATCCCGGAAATCCCGCCGGGGCTTACGGCGCCGATCCAATTGGTCGAGTTGGGAGTCAATTCGGTATTCGAAGCGTGGTATCACCCTGAGCGCGCAGAGGAGATAGCGGACGGCGATGTCGAAGTGACGGCGGGCACGGGCAATGGTGGCGGCGATACTGTGTACCGCCTGCGCGAAGGCATCGAACGATTCCTGATCTCGGACATCAACAACCCCGCGGCAGCCGCAAAGGCTCAGAGCACGGTCTGGGTCATGTTTGACCACATCGCCACGGACCCGTCGGGATTTAATCACGTGCCCGGCGGTTCGAACGTGCTGTACCTGGATGGACATGTCGATTTCGTGCGCTATATCAAGGCCAACGATGACGGGACCGGCGGCAGCCCCGCGCCTGTCAATGTGGGCACGGCGCTCATCCTCGGGTTGGTATACGTTGAACTGAATTGACCGGTGCGGCAGCGCCCGTGTCGCGCTTGGGCGGATAGGACGGGGAATAGGCGTCCTGCCGTCGCACGGGTTTTTGCGCAGTTTTTCTTGATTTCCGCGCGTATTGGTGCTAAAGTATTCCCCGGAATTGTGAGGTCCTGCCTGTTCCCTCACGATATGAGATTGTGGGACCCCACGCGTTGGCCTTGGCCGGAAGCGTGGAAAGCGTGTCCCGTGTGGTGCGAGGACCCAGGGGATTGCCTCTCATGCCGGAAAATGATGTGCCTATGACAAAGCCTAAGAGGTCCGAGGCGCCGACAGGGCGCCATGATTCCGCGTCGACCCGGCGCGAGCAGGCTCTGTGCCGGGCAGCGCTCGAGTCCGGCGAATGCGACGCCATGACCGATGACGAATGGGTCGCCCTGTGCGAATCCGTTGCGAGCGCGGACGGAGCCGCGGAAGAATGCGCGCACGCCGCTTCCGAGGGGGTAGACGCGTTCTAGCAACAGGCCGTGCGCAGGAGCCGTGCGTGGGCACACGGTCCTTGCCGCGGAAAAGGGGGGATGCCCGCATGTGACTCCGGCATCGGTTGACGGGTCCGCGAGAGAACGGCTGGTCTGCTCGTGACGTAGATGAAAATGCCGATGATGGGAACCACGGGGAGATGACTCCTGATGGAAACGGAGAGAAACGCGCGGACTGAGGGCTCGTTGCGCAGCGGCCGGCTACTGGTATTCTGCAGCGCGTTCGCGTGTCTGTTATTCGAGTTAATCATCTCGAGGCTTGCCGATTTCCACCTGGGTTACCTCAATAGCTACCTCGCCCTTCCCATCACGTTTCTCGGGCTGGCCCTGGGCAGCCTGCACGCGCATTTCCGGCCCGCCATCATTGAGCGCTTTCGCGCGTCGCGGGCGCTGGTCGGCCTGGCGGCGGCCTGCGCCGTCACGCTGCTGCTCATCTACGTGCTGTTCTCGCGTTATACGATCTTCGCGGTGTCGGACCGGCGCGTCTGGTTCACCGCGCTGCCGGCCAAGACTTGCCTGTTCACGATTGTGTTCATCCTGCCTTTCTACGTTTTCGGCCGGATTCTGACGACCTGCTATCATCGCTGGCGCAGCCAGATAGGGAAGATTTACGCCGCCGATTTTTTTGGCGCCGCCCTGGGCTGTTTCCTGACCCCCGTGCTCTTTCACTATCTCAGCCTGCCCGAGGTTACCACGTTGCTCCTGGGCGCTATCTGCCTCATGCTGTTGCTGTTTTTCCACCGTGCCTGGTGGCGCACATGCCTGTTTGCGGGCGCGGCCGCGGGGTTGCTGGCGGGGTATTACGTGCAGATCGACCGGCTCGAACACTCGATGCGCTACGAGTACAACAACCCGGACGGGACCGGTCCGCGCACACGCGAGATAGCAAGCCGCTGGAACGAGTTCTCGCGTGTGCAACTGGTCCGGTTCGAGTTTCCCGACCCGAAGCGGAACTACTATAAGATCATTCACGACAACGCGCGCAGCAACGTGCACGTGGCGCCCTATGTGCCGGGGAAAACGCGCCGGCCCGCGGCGCTCGACGCGAAGGAGTTGCCGTTCATCCTGGGGCGCAATACGGACGACATTCTGGTTATGTTCGCGGGATGCGGCGCGGAGATGGTGCAGTTTAACGAGTACACTTCCGGGAAGGCCCGGATTACCGGCGTCGAACTCAACCCGCTGTGCCGCGACTTCGCCGTCGAAGCGCCGGAACTGGCCGGGCACCGCCTCGCGGAATTCTACGCGTTACCCAACATCGACCTGCGTATCGAGGAAGGCCGCGGCTTCCTCATGCGCGACACGCGGCAATACGACTTCATATACGTAGGGTCCAGCGCGCCGACCTCACTCAGCGTCACGGGCCACACGCGCAAGTACCTGTATACGGTGGAAGCGTTCGAGTCGTATCTCGCCGCACTCAAGCCGGGCGGCCTGCTCGTGTTCGATCATCAGCCGTTGTATCAGAATATTCAGACAATGCGCGCCGCGTTTGCGCGACGGGGTATCCCCGATTTCGAGCAATGCGTCTTGCTCATTGGCTCTTCCTTCGGCCGCTATGTGAAGGGCAGCTACGACTTCGCCGTGGCGCCCGGCGGATTCACCGCGGAGGAAGTGGAGAGGCTCGTGCGATTCTCGCCCGCGGCCAGACAACAAGTGCGTTACGCCCCCTTCCACGCGAACCCGGCGAAGGAGCCGGTTGTGGCCTCGGTCACATCGCGTCCGGCGAATGCGCGGCCGGACGTCACCGACGACCGGCCCTTTGTGCTCGAGATCGATTTCTCGAACTATCACCTGTGGCCCACGAAGGCGGAACTCTCCGGCGATTTGTTCTATCTGAGTTGGATCAAGATTACGACGCTGATTGCGCTTACAACTCTGGCCGCGGGGTTCATCGTGCTTGCCATGCTCTCGAAATCGCGGCGGCTGCCGCCGTCCGTGTTGATCTATCTTGTGGTCACCGGTTTCTGCTATCTGATTGTCGAGGTGATTTTCATCGCGCGGCTCGAACTCTATCTTCAGGACCTGCTCGTGAGCATGGCCTGCGTGATCAGCGTCTTCCTGCTCACCAGCGGCGCCGGCAGCATGGCGTATCAGCACGTGGCTGGCCGGCTCGGCATGCGCCTGTTCCCCCTTGTCGTTTCGATGCTGGTCTGCCTGTCGCCCGGCATGCTGGATTTTCTGATGGCGCACCTGCACGGCCTGCCGCTGCCCGGCAGGGTGCTGGCCGCGGCCCTGGTCATGGCGCCGACAGGCGCGGCCCTCGGCATGTTCTACCCCTACGCGGTAAACCGTCTCGTTCTGGGTAATTGCGAGAACGCAGTGCCCATCACCTATGGCGTGAGCACCTTATCCTCCGTCATCGGCGCAACCTACGCGATGACCGTGATGCAGCACATGGGATTCAATCACATGCTGTATCAAGCCGGCGTCGGCTACCTCGCGCTCGGTTTCTTCGTCGTGCTCTACACGCTCGTGTCGCGCAAGCGCGTCCTCGCGTAAGCCGCGCCTGGCCGTGGCGTCAAGCAAGACTCCCGGCCTGAAGTGGCGGCTCGGGCCGGAATTCGCTATTGTGAAGACCGGGACGCCATGGGCCGCGTTACGGGAGGCTTTTTCATGGGGTGCAAGACCGTTCGAGAGTTCGCGAGACTGTCGATGGGGCTGCTGGCCTTGTGCTGCGCCGGCGCGCCGGACGCCAACGTTTCCGCCGAGCCCGTGCTGCGCATCGAGACCGGGCCGGACGCCACGATTCCGTTCCTGAGCTGGGACACTGAGGGCGGTGACCGCGCGCGGAACAACCTGCTGCGCTCGCCGGTGTGCGTGCAGGCTCTAATCGCGGGGGAATGGCGCCGGGAAGGCGCAGCCGAGCGTGAGGTTTCGCCCGCCGGGGTGGTGGTCTGCCGGGTGCAGTACGGCAATACGTCGCGTTTGACGTGGCAAACAACAAGGACGGGGGCCGCCATGGATTTCGTCTTCCAGGGGGAGGGCATTGACCGCGTCCGCCTGGTATTTCCGTTCAATGCGCGCATGGCCGGAACGACCGTGTTCCCCGCTTCCTGGGAAACGGACGGCAGCCTGCGCCTGCCCGCGGTCATCTGCGCGCCCGATTTCGGGCAAGTCTGCGTGTCCGGCTCCAGGGACGCGGCGATTGCCGGGCAATTGACCGGCAGCCGCAAGGAGCACACGGTGGATTTCACCATTGAGATGCCGCCCGCCTGCACGCTGCAATTCGCGCCCGCCTTCCTGCCCATGCCGGAAGGGTTTGCTGACGAAGACCTGTGGCGCGCCGTCCGGCGCGGCTGGTTCAATATCTGGCAGCCGAGCGCTCGCTGGGGCGAACAGGGACGCCCCTTCAGCGCGCCGCCGGGTATTCTCTCCAACAACGTCATCAGCGACCCCGTCAGTTGCCTGATCCATCTCTACGCGGACCAGGCGTTCTTCACGCCGGACGCCGCCCCGGGCATTTCCATCGCGGCGCACGTGCGGCGGACGGTCGAGTATTGGGTCAACGAGAAAATGCGGCCTTCCGGCGAGGTGGTGGCGTACTGGGACTACGGCGACATGCTGGACGCCAATGCGAGCCCGCTCATCGCCGCGTGGGACTATGTGGAATCCACGGGCGACGTTTCATGGCTGGCGCGGCACATTGAACGGCTGGAACGCGTTGCGGACTATCTCGCCGGGCACGATGTGGACGCCGACGGGCTCGTCGAGTGTACGCACAGCGGGAATTACGGGTCCCTGTTTGACCCGGACCGCAGCGCCTCGGCCTGGGACACGATCAACGCGGGGCACAAGGATGCCTACAGCAACGCCCTGACCTACCGCGCGTGGCGCTGCCTCGCCGACCTCGAGGCAAGAGCCGGGCGCCGGGAACCGTGCACCCGTTATACCAGGCTGGCGGACCGGCTCAAGGAACGCTTCTTTCCCACGTTGTTTGACCCGGCCACCGGCTGGATAGCGTGGTGGAAGAGCGAAGACGGCGAGTTGCACAACCTCGCCTGCCCCATGGTCAATGCCCTTGCCATTGAGTACGGGCTGGTCGAGCCCGCTGTTGCGAAGGAGATCCTTCTGCGGCTCTGGGCAAAGATGGAGGATGCCGGATTCAACCGCTTTGACTTGGGCGTGCCGCTGACACTCGTGCCCGTCCGGCGCGGCGACTATCTTCAGCCCAGGCCGGGCCGCCCCGCGTCCACCATATGCGGCGCGCCGGAGCGCGAAGACGGCACGGACACCTTCGGCAAATATCTGAACGGCGGCTGCTGCGTCAGCGACGCGGTGCACTTCATGACGGCCCTGTACATGGCAGGCGAGCAAGAGAAGGGCGACATCATCCTGAACGCCATGCTCGAACGGCAGCGACGCGGCGTTTTCCCAAATGGCGGCTCGTTCCAGAACGGGATTGTGGACGCCTACCCGCAGGGCGCGGAATTCTTTGACTGGCAAGGGAATACCTGTGGCTACGAGGGTCACCTGACCTACAGTTTTTCGTTTCTTCAGGCCGTTCTCCTGCGCGAGTCGGCATTTCGCGCACGATTGCTCCGTCCGCTCATTCCGGAACCACCCTCCTCCGCCCCTCAGGTATGCCCAAAGGCCCCCGGCAACCCGAGTATTTGACAGAATTCGGATTTTGAGGTAGGGTATGAACAGAGGTGGAATGGACGCAGGGAACGGGGATGTATGGTCGTTCTGATTCCTTTACGCCGCCGTACGCATAGCAGCGTGTAGCGTCACCTGGTTTCCGCGGCATGCGTAGCCGCGAGTTCAGGGGCGTTTCGAGGTACGGAGATGGCCTGCATCGGGGGTCTGATAGAAGGCCGCAGGGAGCGATCCGCTCAGGAGGTGGAACCATGTCTTTCAACACGTCACATCGGGTTTCTTGTTTCCGCGGGGCAACGCTCGGGCTGGTTATCATCCTCTTTGTGATGGCCGGTTTGGCCCGGGGCGGGCCTGTCTTTCACGGCGTCAACATTACGGTGGAAGCGGGATCGGTGGGCCTGCCCGCGCCGCCGGCGCCGCGCCACATCAACGGGAACGCCGACCCCTGGAACGATATCTACAAGGCGGGCGGTGTGGCGCCGAATCCCGGTTCCACCAGTTTGCTGCGGCTGGACAAGGCGTTGCTGGGCCTGTTGCCTCACGATGACATCGACGCATTCTCGTATCCGGATGCGAATGTAACCCTGCCGCCGCCCGTAATCATTGAAGACCGTCCCGTCTGGGCCGATGGAATCCCCGGCGGCGGTTGGGAAGACTCCCAGGCCAGTCTCATCTATTGGCACTTTTCGGTGGACGAACTGGCGATTGGCGTATTCAAGCCGCTCGCTATGCCGCCCGTCATTTCCGCCGTCAACCTTGAGGTTACCGCGGGCACGAGCTGGAACGTGATGGCGGCCAACCCCAATGAGGCGCACGGCGACTACTTCATCGCGAGCACGGCCTTTCCCGGCGGCAAGGGAAACAATTATCTGGGTGCAGATGAAGAGCAGTTGACACTCGATATCCTGCCGCCCTTGGCACCGCACGCGCAGGACGACCTTAACGGCCTGGACCTCGAAGCGGACCTGATCAACCATCCCGAGACTCCCCTGCAACCGGGAGAACTCTTCTTCTCGCTGTCACCGGCTTCGCCATCGCTGGC
>JAGMZX010000150.1 GCA_018005585.1 Candidatus Hydrogenedentota bacterium
CCAAACCAGTCCGAGCACCATTCCCATACGTTCCCGTGCATGTCGTACAGACCCCAGCGGTTTGCCTTGAAACTCCCCACCGGCGACACGTTCCAGTACCCATCGGAAAACGGGAAGCGGTAGTCCCACTGGCTGCCGTTCGGCAGCTTCGTCTCGTCCGCGCCGTTCAGGCAGCCCCGGCCGTCCTCCATCCGGTCGCCCCACCAGAACTCCGTATCCGTACCCGCGCGGCACGCGTACTCCCACTGCGCCTCCGTGGGCAGCCGGTACGTCTCACCCGTCTTCCGGCTCAGCCACTCGCAATACGCCACCGCATCGTTCCAGCTCACCAGCACCGCCGGCTGACGGTCTTCCAAAACCCAGCCCGGATTCCGCCACGATGCGCCCTTCGTGTCTCCCCACGAACAGGTCTCCAGATTCAGCGTAAATCCCGAGCCGCCTTTCTCAGCGTCCGTCTGGTAGCCCGCCGCGTCCGCGAAGGCCCGGAACTGCCCCACCGTCACCTCCTTCGTCGCCAGCCAGAATCCCCGAGTCAGCGTTACCGTATGCCGCGGGTGCTCATCCTCGTGAAGCCGCTTCCATTCCGCCTTGCCGCCGTACGTAGCGATGACCCGCTCAGGGCTCAGCTTCGAGCCCATCTCGAACGTCCCCGCCGGTATCCACGCAAACTCGCCCCCCTCGAACACCCGCACCTCGCCCGGCTCCGGCTCCTGCGGCAGCGCCACGAGCGCGACTTCCAGCCACACGTCGCCCTGCCCGTCGAACTGAATGCGGCGCCCCCAGGCCGCATAACCTTCTTGCTCCACGCGCACGGCGTGCTGGCCCGCATCGAGTTCCACGGCCGCCGGAGCAGCCCCCTGCAACTTGCCATCCACCCAAACCCGCGCGCCCGAAGGACGCGTCGTGATGTGCAGGCGCGGCGGCTCCAACACCACCACCCGGCCCGAAACCGGGGCCGCCGGCTTGAATCGGCTTTCCGTCTGCGCGCCCTCCGCAAGGACAATCCCGCCGCCGCCTTCGCAGTAGAACCCCGGCGCGTGTGCCTCAGCGCCTCCATAGCTCTTCATTTGCGCGAATACTTCTTTCAGAACGAGGTCATTGTCGATAAGCACCCGGTCGCCCGCGCTGAGCCGGCGCCGGACCACCGCCTCGAACGAACAGGTGAAGAGTCCCCCTTTCAGCTTCTCCAGTTCACACGCCTGCTCGCCGTCGCGGCAGGAATAGACCGTCGCGCAGACGCCCTTGCCCTTGGTCTTGCGCGCTGCCACCGTGTCTTTCAGGTTTCGCTCGCCGTCCATCAGCCTCTTGGCCGGAGCCCCGTCCTTTATGCCCTGCGCCGGAACCTCAAGCACGCTTCTGCACGCGTCATAGACGAGAAGGCAGTCGAACGACCCTTCCGCCACGATGTTCTTCAGGAACGCATCCGTAACCGTACCGTTCGTGCCTTGCGACTCGAGCACCGTCCGTTCCGCCTGAGGACACAGCATCAGGTATTTGCCGCCCCGCTCGCGCTTGCCATGACCGGAAAAATAGAAGACGAACAGGTCGCCTGCTCCCAGTTCTTCCCCGGGCTTGTTCCCTTTCACGGCGCGGATAACCGCTTGCCGGACTGCATGGTCCGAGGGGTCCAGCAGCAATTCAATATCATCGAACGGGCTGGTCTCATGAATCCGCTGGAGCAGCGCGTGCATCCGGCTTGCGTCCTGCACCGCATACTTCAGCGGCATGAAGTCCCAGCCTTCGTGTCCGTTGACTCCCACGATGACTGCGCGGCGTTTTGGCACTGTTCCCATCCCTCAATCGCTTCCTGAGACCCCGCGGTTTCCGTCATGGCAGCTGCATCGCCTTGGCGCGCAGACACTCTTCCCAGCAAGTCCTTCAGCACGTGCAGGCTCAGGCTGTTGACTTAAGGCGTCGCAAGGCTCGTCTCTTCCGTCAGCAGGCACATCTGCGGCGGATCGCCCGCAGGCGCAGAATCCGCTTTCCACTCGATGCCGTGTCCCGAAAAACATAACAGGCACAGCCCGTCCTCGTCCACTTCGGCACCCAGTTCCTGCACCCTGCGCACGACACTGTGGCAATCGGGCCGGTCATGACCATCGCGTTGCGCCAGAACCACAACGTGGTCGAAAAGGCAGACATCCAAAAGCCGCGCCCCAAGAGACAGCACGTCATCCCCGGCACACACCATCGGCACGATCGTCTGGTGCCGGTAATGCTCTACGCCCGCCCGCAAGGCTACCCGCTGCATCGATGTTCTCCCCAGGCACACCGGAGCGCCACCGCACATATGAAAGAACGGGAGCGCACCTTTGGCCCCATTCGGTAAGCCTACCAGACCGCTTCCGTCCGCCGCATCATCGAACGGCGCGCCTGTCAAAACTCTTTAGAAATGTCAGGTTGTCCACTGGCGTACTTGGTTGTAGACTGATTCTTGCTTGCCTGGAGGATAGGGTGATGCTGGCGAGCAAGCCCGAGAGCCGCGGCAGGTGACTGTACGCTTGGGAAGGCGGGACCGCGATTCCGCCTTTATTCTCAAGCGGGAGTCCGTAAAGCGTTAAACGCCGGGGGGCGGGGTAGGACCTGGTCGTTCCGGGCACCTCCCTGGTGTCCCACTTTGTGCCCCCTTGGGGGCAGAATTCTGGTGCGTCATGGTGTGCCGCCTTGCGCCGTCGTGAACAGCAAAACCCCTGAAAACATTGGCGAAATTATTGTTTTTGGTGCGCCATGCGCCTCAGTGCGCTATGCTTCTTTGGGACTCAAAATCCGGCGGACTCACCCTCCGTGCGGGTTCGACTCCCGCTCCCGGCACCATCTTCTTTACTCAAGTGCTCCCGCTAAGAGTCTTGACACGAAACGTTTCGACACGTTTCAAGTTTTGACCCCCTGCGGCGCCCCGTGGCATACTTTCTATTCCAGGCTCAAAATCGGGCGGGATTCGCCCTCCGTGCGGTTCGACTCCCGCTGCTGACGTCACAGTCTTTTCCCGCTGTCGGCCGCACGCGATGCTGGAGGCCAGGCATAGAGTGTGACCACGCAACAATCCCCGCAAGGCGGGCAGGCAGGAGGTCAGGCCCGGAAGTGGGCGGCAGTGCACGGAGGATCGCGAGTTGAGAGTACAGCCTAGAGTCCTCATCATTGACGATGAACAAGACGTGCGCGAGGTGGTCGGGGCCGTTTTCGAGGCGCATGCGTGGGAGACGATGACGGCGGAAAACGGTGAACTGGGCCTCATTCTCGCTGCGCGAGAACATCCCGATTTGATCGTGCTGGACCTCAGGCTGCCGGACAAGGATGGGTTCGCCGTGTTCAAGGAATTGCGCGGAGACGCCCGCACGCGGGACATTGCCGTGATTATCCTGAGCGCCGTGAATACGTATGAACTTGGGGTGCGTCACGACGAGCTGTCCGTGTCGCATACCTTGGGGGTGCGGCCGCCGGAAGCCTTTCTGAATAAACCGGTGGATTGTGAACAGTTGATTTCCCTCGCGGGGAAGATTCTGGGATGACGGGCGGGCATAGCGAACATGCGGTGCGTCGCGGGATACTTTCTGGCGTGGTCTTGGGCTGTCTGCTGTTCACGGTCTGGCTCTTGCCGGGATGCTCTCAACCACAGGATATCGCGGAGCCCGTTGCGCCCGACAGCCCTCGTGCGGCAATGGGGGACGTCAATCCCGTAGACCCGGAAAGGGACATCGGGGAAGGTGAACCGGAAGGAACGGCGGCGGAAGCCTTGAACTCGGGCCGGTGGCGCCCGCTGCGCACTGCGGGTCCGGATGCCGCCCTTACCGCGGAACAACGCGCGCAGATTGCGCAGCTGGAAGCCATCGGCTATCTGGCCGGCTCCGCGCCCGCGCGCGAATCAAGGGGCGTGACACGGCACGACGCGTCGCCCGCATTTCGGGGCTTGAATTTCTACACGTCGGGGCATGCGCCGGTGGCGGTGTTGACGGACATGGCGGGGACGGTGCTCCACACGTGGAGAAAGGCGTTCCGGGAAGTCTGGCCCAACTATCCGGTGAAGGATTCGCACTTCGGTATTCCATATTGGCGCCGGGCGTGCTTGTTTGAGAACGGTGACGTGCTGGCGATTTTCGAGGGGTTGGGGATCATCAAGGTGGACAAGGATTCGCGCCTGGTGTGGGCGAACCCGTGTCATGCGCATCACGACATCGAAGTCATAGATAACGGAGACATATATGTTCTGGGGCGTGAGGCGCATGTGGTGGACTTTGTGGATATGAAGAGGCCGATACTCGAAGACTACGTCGTCGTGCTTGACGCCGAAGGAAACGAGAAGAAGCGCGTGTCGGTGTTGCAGGCCCTGGAGTATTCCAGGTTTCGGGGGCTACGCCCGGCGGCGCCGGGCGGAAACGGGGATATTTTTCACACCAACACGCTGGAAGTCCTGAACGGCGCGGCCGCGCAGCGAAATCCCGTATTCCGGGCGGGGAACGTGTTGCTCTCCCTCCTGATGCTGGATGCCATAGCGGTCTTGGATATGGAGCAGGAGCGTATTGTCTGGGCGAAGCGCGGCACGTTCCGGCGCCAGCATGATCCGCAGATACTGGCCAACGGGAATCTGCTTCTGTTCGACAATCGCGGTTTGCCGATGCGGTCACGCATTCTCGAATTCGATCCCGCGGACATGTCGCTCGTGTGGTCGTACGCGGGAACGGAAGCGGAGCCTTTCTATTCGCATGCGTGCGGCGTATGTCAGCGCTTGCCGAACGGTAATACCCTGATTACGGAGACAGATAACGGCCGCGCGTTCGAGGTCACTCAGGACGGGGAGGTTGTCTGGGAGTTCCACAATCCCGAGCGGGCGGGGGAGGATCAGGAATACATCGCGGCGCTTTTTGAAGTGAACCGGTTGCCCGCGGATTTTCCGATCGCGTGGACCGCGCGCGGAAACTCATCACCCGAAGAATCAACCGTCAGAGGGCAATAGAGGAAGACACCCGCGGGTCAGTTATGTTGGATGCCCAGTGTGTCCAAGGCCTGCCTCAGCATGTTCTTCAGGCGCTCGTCGCGCGCATCGGGTTCAAGCCGCCGCGCGAGCATCTCGTAGCAACTGGAGAGGAGTCTCTTTTCCTCGCGCGTGACGTCGCTGAGTCGTCCTGTGCGTGTCTTCTGAAGCGCTGCCCGCAGGATATATTGGTGCCGCCGTTCCGTAATGCTCAAGGAGCGCTGGCCATCCGTTTCGGAACGGCGCCGCACCTGATTGGCCAGTTCAATGCGCGCTTCCGCACGTTGTGTTTCCGCCGACGCGATGTCGATGTCTTGTTCCGGCAATTGGGCGTGGAGCAAGGCGACCTGTTCCATCGTGAGCTTGCTCAGGTCGCTAAGCGACATAGCAAGCACCTGCGACATGGCCTCCCCCGGGTCTTGAGAGAGTTGAAAATCCGAGTCGAGTTGCGGGTCAAGGTACTCATCGGCCCTGGAGGGGGGCGCCGTATCGCGCCCGTCAAGCACGGCCTGGGTTTGGCCGACAAGGAAATCGATGCGTTCAACGCGCGCGCGGGCCTCGTCCAGCGACCGCTCCAGACGGTCCAGTACGTTGTTCCAGCGGCGTTGTCCTTCGGGGTCGGCTAGCCGCCGGGAGTCGGCTTTGGACAGGAGGGCAGTGATATGTTCCAGGACATCTTGGGCGTCTTTGCGCCGCCCTTGAAGTTCTTTGAGCGCGATTTCCGGGTTTTTCTGTTTTTTCACGGAGCTGCATCCTGAACTGCCGGCCCATATCCTTCATGCAGAAACAGTATAACACAAACAAGATACGGCGCCCGGACGACGCCGCGCGTTGCGATGCACCGGGGTCCGCATGTTTGCCGGGGAGTTCCGCAGCAGGAGTTCCGCAGCGGGCTTGACTCTTGCGCGCCGCATGCCTATCTTGATGGTCTTTGGCGGCGCGTGGGGAGAATCCGTGGCCGGAGCCAGAGTAGCGCAACGTGAAAGGGTGCATGCCGTGTCAAGCGAACATGAAAGCAGTGTGGTGCAGGCGCTGGACAAGTTGTACGAATTCGAGCGCGAACCGGTGTCGGAGGACAAGCTCCAGCCGGGACGTTATTTCGCGGCGCTTTTCGCGGGGGAACACGTGGCGGGTACCGAGTTCACCATTGGCGCGCTTTTCGTGGCCTGGGGATTCAGCGCGTTTGACGTGTTCGTCGGGTTGGCTATCGGCAATCTGATGGCCGTGTTAACCTGGACTTTTATCTGCGCGCCCATCGCCGTGCGGACACGGCTAACGCTGTACTGGTACTTGCGCAAGGTCGCCGGCCCGGGCACGACGGCCATCTACAACGTCTGCAACGCGTTTCTGTTCTGTATTCTGGCGGGTTGCATGATTACCGTTTCGGCATCCGCCGTCCGCATCCCGTTCCATATTCCTCCCAACACGGAGTGGTATCCGACGGATTTCCGGTTTGTTCTCGTTGTGCTTGCCGTGGGTTCCGTCGTGGTTGTGCTCGCTATTCTCGGATTCAAGCGCCTGGCTCAATTCGCGGAGGTGTGTTCGCCTTGGATGATCCTGATGTTCGTGGCGGGAGGGATCGTAATGCTGCCCTGGCTTGCGGCGCAGAAACTGGAAGGGGGGGCGATGCGGAGCTGGCAGGACTATTGGACGCTTGCAAACGACTGGATCTGGATTGGTGTGCGGCCGGACGGGAGCGCGAAAGCAAGTTTCTGGGAGGTGGCGGCATTTGCGTGGGTGTGCAATCTTGCCATGCATGGCGGTCTGTCGGACATGGCCCTGTTTCGCTACGCGAAGAGCCATTGGTACGGATTGTATTCCGCGTTCGGGATGTTCATTGGCCATTATCTGGCCTGGATATTCGCCGGGATGATGGGGGCCATCACCGTTCTGATGATCCAGACGGGCGCGGGCGCGCTCAGCCCTTCGGTCAGGGAGAATGCGGGGGAGAATATTCAGCTCAAGAACCAGATGGCTCAAGCCGCGTTTGAAAAGGTTTCCGCAGCCGGGGATACGCAGGCAAAAGCGCCGGAAATGCGCAGCGTATCCCAGGCGCAAATTGGCGATATTGACCCGGGCGCGATAGCGTTCACGGCGCTGGGCTTCGCGGGTATTATCGCGGTTATCATCGCGGGTTGGACCACTTCCAACCCGACGCTTTACCGCGCGGGTCTGGCGATGCAGGCCGTGACACCGGGCTGGCCACGGTGGCTTGTGACGATGGTTGTCGGGGTCATTACCACGGTCATTGCCTGTTTCCCCTTTGTATTCACGAAACTTCTTGATTTTGTGGGACTATATGGCCTGCTCCTGGTGCCCGTCGGCGCGATTGTGTTCACGGAGCACTGGATCTTCCCCAAGATCGGCCTGACCCAGTTCTGGTGCGAAAAAAAGAAGCTGGTCATGAGTTGGCCGGCCTTGATCAGTTGGATTGCTGGGCTCGTCTTCGCGCTGGTGCTGTACAAGGTGGTCGGCGCGAGTCTCTTCTATCTGTTCATCCCGACGTCGCTGGTCGCGATCGTCCTGTATATTGTCCTTGCATCACTCATGGGGGCGCGCGATAGATTCCCGGAGACGGCGGAGGAGACCGCGTGCGGAACCGGGGCCGCGCGCACGAAGGGCGGGGGCGCCGTTCAGCCGCGTAAGGCCGTGCAGGAGCCGCTGACGTGGGTCTCCGGTCTCGTGGCCCTCGCAGCGCTGGCCGTCTGCATTCTGTGGCCGGTGTGGATCTGTATCGCGGGTGCGGAAGGATTTGAGGCCCGCTTCGCCCTGTTCCGCGTCTGGCTCATCGTGCCGACGCTGGTGTATTTTGTTGCTGGGACGTATTGGGCTATCGCGCGGGACATGGCGAAAGGGGAATAAGACCTCGGAACGCCCCAAGACGTTGACTACCTCGCGAAGGCCGCGTTATGATGACCCCAGGGAGCGGGAAATAGCGGCGAATACGCTGTAAACAGTGTGTTTTCAATCGATTGCGGAGGCAAGACCGGCCATGGCAAAGGTTGAACTGAAAAACGTGCGGAAGGTCTACCCCGGCAATGTCGAGGCCGTGAAGAACGCCAGCCTGACGATTGAAGACAAGGAGTTTGTCGTGCTGGTGGGGCCGTCGGGCTGCGGGAAGTCAACGACTCTGCGCATGATCGCCGGGCTCGAGGAGATTTCCGACGGCGAGATTTTCATCGGCGACAGGCTGGTTAATGATGTGCCGCCCAAGAATCGCGATATTGCCATGGTGTTCCAGAATTATGCGCTGTATCCGCACATGACGGTCTTCAAGAATATGGCGTTTGGCCTGATTCTGCGCCGATATCCCAAGGCCGAGATCAAACAGCGTGTGCATGAAGCCGCGGAGATTCTGGGCATCACGGACCTGCTGGACCGCAAGCCTAAGGCTCTTTCTGGGGGGCAGCGGCAACGCGTGGCGGTGGGGCGCGCCATCGTGCGCAATCCGAAGGTGTTCTTGTTCGATGAACCGCTTTCGAACCTGGACGCGAAGCTGCGCGTGCAGATGCGCGCCGAGATCTCCAAACTGCACACGCGTCTGCGGTCCACGATGATTTACGTCACCCATGACCAGGTGGAGGCCATGACGATGGGCGACCGTATCGTGGTCATGCTGGACGGGGCCATTCAGCAGGTTGCGACCCCGCTCGAACTGTATCACCGGCCCGTCAACAAGTTCGTGGCGGGATTTATCGGCAGCCCGCCCATGAACATGGTCGATGGGACGCTGCTGACGGAGAACGGCCAGATGCGTTTTCGCGACGACTCCGGGCTGATGAATCTGGTGGTTCCTGACGCGAAACATGGCCCGCTGAAGTTATACGTGGGCAAGCGGGTGGTTTGCGGGATTCGGCCTGAATTCATGAATCACAATGCCGGGCAGCAGTTCATCGACGGGCAAAGCGTGCAGGCGAAGGTCGAGGTGGTCGAGCCGATGGGCTCCGAGATGTACCTCTACCTTGACCTGAACGGACAATCCATGACGGCCCGTATCAAGACGGACCGTGAACCGGAAGTGGGCAAGCCGCACATCATCGACGTCGCCCTCGACAGCATCCATTTCTTCGATCGCGATTCGGAGTTGACTGTCGTCTGAACGAGGTTCGGCCACAATCGAAGACCCTCCGCGGGAAGGGCGAAGGGGCGCGGCGAATCCGGCCCTTGCTCGCGGTAGAACCGTTCTTGAACGCTCGAACCCGGAGATAAGCAGTATGTCAGATGCGTCAGTTGCAGGTCTTCTTGAGCGGTTTCGCAACGCATTCAAGTCGGATGCGGAAGTGATTGTGCGCGCGCCGGGGCGGGTAAACATCATCGGCGAGCATACGGACTATAATCACGGGTTTGTGTTGCCCATGGCGCTCGAACGCGTGACCGCAATTGCCGCCCGGCGGCGGGGCGACCGGCGGCTGAACGCTTTCGCCGCTGACCTCGGCGCGCACGCGGTGGCGGAGCTCGACCGCCGTGTGCGCAACCCTGAAGCGCCATGGATGGACTACCTCGTGGGCGTCGCCGATGAACTGGCGAAACTGGACCTGCCGCTCGCGGGCGCGGACCTGCTGATTTCGGGCGACGTCCCCATCGGCTGTGGGCTCAGCAGTTCCGCGGCGCTCGAAATGGCCGCGCTGACGCTCTTTGAGCATCTGGGCGGTTTCCAGGTCGAGGGCGCGGAAGGGCCGCGGCTTGGCCAGCGCGTCGAGAACGTGTTTCTGGGCCTGAGTACCGGGATCATGGACCAGTTCATCTCGCGGATGGGCCGGGCGGGGCACGCCTTGTTCCTGGATTGCAGGTCTTTCGCGTATGACCTTATCCCAATCACGAGCGATAACGCGGTATTCGTGGTCGCCAACACGGGCGTGTCCCGCGGGCTTACGGCGTCGAAATACAATGAGCGCGTGGCCGAATGCCGCGAAGCGGTGGCCGCGCTCCGCAAGGTCACAGGCAAGGAGGGCACGCACCTGCGCGATTTCAGCCTGAACGAACTGAGTGTGTGCAGGACCGCCCTGCGCGAAGTTGCATATCGCCGCGCACGGCACGTGATTACGGAAAATGCCCGGACGGAAGCCGCCTGCGCCGCAATGCGGCAAGGCGACTTGAACAGGCTCGGCGCGTTCATGACGGCGTCGGACGCCAGCCTGCGCGAGGATTACGAGGTTACGTGCTCCGAACTGGACGCCATGACGCGGATTGCCCGCGAGTTGCCTGGCTGCCTGGGCGCGCGCATGACGGGAGCTGGTTTTGGCGGATGCACGATCAACCTTGTCGAAACCGCGCACGCGGCGGACTTCGGCGCCCGTCTGCTCTCGGCATACGAAAACGCCACAGGCCGCAAGGGCGACATCATCGTTTCCAAACCCGGCGACGGCGCATCGGTTGCGTATGCGGCGCACTGATGTGGAGACGAGACAATCACCTGGCTGCGGCGGTGCGATGGTGGGCGAGGCGGGATTCGAACCCGCAAGCCCTCTCGGGCAGCAGATTTTAAGTCTGCCGTGTATGCCTGTTCCACCACTCGCCCGCAGCGGGGGTATTTTGTGAGAATTGGGGCGCTGTTTACAAGCGTTACGGGTGAGACGGTTTGAAAATGACCAGAGGAAGGGAACGTATTGGAGGCGGCATCCGGATTCGAACCGGAGTATAAAGGCTTTGCAGGCCTCCGCCTTACCACTTGGCTATGCCGCCCCGGTTCCAGTCTTTTATTCTATCGAACGGGATGGCGGGTGTCAATTTGGCTGGGGATGACCCCGTGGGCGGGCACCGGACGCACGTGCCGCGCGGCTACTCGCCCAGTAGCCCTGCAATCCGTTCTTCCAATGGCGCAATCGGGGGCAATTCGCTCTCTGGCCGGTCCAGATAGAAGAAGGCCACGGCGGAAACGTCGTCGCGCCGGTAGAAATTGGTCCAGCCCTCTGGCAGCGGGTCCTTGGTCAGGTCCGGAAGTGGTTCCAACTCCTGCAGGCGCACGAAGCTGTCCGGCGGGTTGATGGTTACGGGCTGGATTTCAACGCCTTCCCCAAGCATCTTAACGACTTCGTCCTTACCGGTGCCGCCCATCTGCTGGATGGTCACGCGCACGTCCTCGTGGAAGAACACCGGGTCCGGCACATGATAGCGGTAGAAGGTCCATTGACGTTTCTTGTTGTCGACGACGAGCGAGCCGCTGTACCGGTGGCTGAATTCGCCTTGGCCGTAGGCTGTGGCAATGTAGTCTTCCGTGCCGGTGCCAACGAGGGTGGGCCACTGGGTATCGCCGTCGAGGTAGACCTTTACTTCGCCTTCGCCCCACCAGCCCAGCACGTTGGACGCGCCGATGACCCCCACATGCGCGCCCAGATAGCGGCCGCGGCCCGTGATTTTCGGAAGAAGTTCAAAGTCCTGGCCGAGTCCCGTCGCGCGGACGCGATGCCAATACGCGTGGAAATAGAGCGCTTCTTCGGGTTGTCCGCTGTTCAGCGTGTAGTTGACATCGTAGAAAAGTTGTTCAAGCGGATGGACGGACTCATTGGTGAAGGTGATGCGCGCGCCCGCGCGGAACGGCATGGGCACGAAACAGTTGAACGACCGGCCCTCAGGATTTGCGAAGAGTTCGCCCTGGAATGCAATCGGGCGGCCCAGAATGGCGCCGAAGAAATCCCCGAACGGCGCTTCCACGGCGGGCTTCTCCGCGCCGTCCCAGTACATCCGGACGACGTAGGAACGCAGCGATTCCGGGTCCCGGCTGCGCAGTGTCACCCACATGCGGTGGATGGTCCCGCTGCCTTGTACGTCGAGCAGCACCTTTATCTCGCCGGGAGCGACAGGCTCGAACGCGGCGCCCTTTGCCCCTTTGTTCGAGATGCCGCCCCCGCCTTTCGCGCCGGTGGGATTCTCAAAACTGGTCCAACGCGATTGCGCGTCGTCCTGCATTTCGAAGAGTTCCGCGGCAAACGCCGCGGAAACGGCGGCACAGCAACAAAGCACGGTCAGGCTGACCAGACGCAGCAGCATGAGAGCAACCTCCATTCGGATACCGTGCAAGACCGCCGGTCGGGGCTTGCACGGGCGAAAACGCGCAGATGCTTCGCCTCGCATTCGCGGACAACTGCCTTGCGCACCCCTTATAGCATAGCCAGATCCGGCATGCCCGGCAATTCGACTGCGAGGGAGCACATGGGTACGATAAGGCCGAAGAAACACGGAGGATGCCAAATGAGGCCGCGCGCATGGTTTCTTGTGCTGGGTTTGTGTGCACTGCGGGTTGATGCGGCAGTAATCCGCGTGGATGCCCGCAACGTTTCCGGGATAGAGGATGGCCTGAGCTGGGTCACCGCGTACGCGACGCTGCAGGCAGCGGTCGATGTGGCGCTGCCGGGCGATGAACTCTGGGTCGTGGCGGGCGGCTACGGCGAGACGCGCAGTGCTCTGGATGGAGCACTGACCTTGAGCGAAGGCGTGGCGCTCTACGGCGGCTTTGCGGGCGGCGAAACCGCGCGCGACGAACGCGACGCCGTAACTAACGTCACCGTTATTGATGGGGCCGCCTCGCGGCTGGGCGAGCCGGCGCGACACGTCGTGCTGGCAGCGAACGAGACCCGGCTGGACGGTTTCACCATTCGGGGCGGTCGTGCAAACGCGGGCGGCGCGGCGGGCAACTACGGGGGCGGACTGCTGATCGCTGGCGTATCGATGACTGTGGTGGATTGCGTGTTCGAGGGGAACGAAGGCGTACTGGGCGGCGCCGCGGCTCACGTCGTCGGCGGCACGGTGCTTTTCGAGCGAGTGGTCTTCCGCAACAACGGCGCGAGCAGCTATGGCGGGGCCATCTACGACGAAGGGGAGACGAGGTATCAGGACTGCACATTTCGCGAGAATTACGCGTTCATGGGCGGGGGATTGGCCCTGTATGAAGGTGCGATTGCCCTTGCCGATTGCGTATTCGAGCAAAACCGCGCACTGAGCCGTGACGGGGGTGCGCTCTGGACCAATTTTGGCGGGATAGCGGAATGCGACCGCACGCGTTTTACGGGCAATCTTGCGGAGACGGATGGGGGCGCCGTGGCGAACTGGAGCGGTACGGTCCGATTGCGCAACGCAATCTTCCGGGACAATCGTACGACGCGCGCAGGCGGTGCGGTGTTCACGCTGGCGCTGGTCGAGCTGCACCATTGCACGGTCTGGAAGAACACCGCGAAGAGCGATTCCGCCGCGGTCGTGAGCAATGGCGGCAGTATTGTGGCGGTCAATTCTGATTTCTGGGGGAACGCGCCCGCCTCGGTGCTGAATCTCAGCGTGCAACCGGCGGATGTCGTCTTTTCGAATGTGGAAGGCGGCTATCCTGGAGAGGGGAATATCGACGTGGCGCCGGGCTACCGCGACCCAGACAACGGCGACTTCCGGCCGCGGCCGGATTCCCCGTTGATTGACATGGGCACGGATGTGGAGGGAGTGGACACAGACTACCGCGGCCTGCCGCGGCCATCCGGCGCCGGATTCGACATAGGGGCCGCGGAATTCTTCGATTGGGACGGGGACTGGATGGAGGATGACTGGGAAGTGGATTTCGGGCTTGATCCGAGCGACCCGTCGGATGGCGCGGGGGACCTGGACGATGACGGGCTCGACAACGCGCGCGAATTTGCTTTGGACACGGACCCGGCGGATGCGGAAGACCCCGTGCGCGAGTTTTTCGTCGCGATGGATGGCGATGACGCCAATCCCGGGACTGAGGATGCGCCTTTCCTCACGATTGGCCGTGCCGTTGCAGTGGCCCGGTCATTCGGGAACACGCGCACGATTCATGTCGGAGCGGGCTTGTATCAGGAGTCCGTTGTCCTGCCCGGCGGCCTGATGCTCGCGGGCGCGGGCAGCAACGAGACGGAAATCCAGCACTATGATGCCGCTGACGCGCGTCACGTCGTGATCGAGATGGGCGAAAGAAGCACATTGCAGGACTGTCGCGTGTCATTCCCGCCGCTGCAGGCCGCGCTGGGCGTGCTGGTCAGCATGCAGGCTGTCGGCGCCCAGCTCCAGCACGTCGTAATCGACGGCGGCGACAGTCTGTTGTCGGTTGGCGTGTCCGTTCGCGGAGAGGGCGAGACTCCCGGTGCCATCCGCGACGCGCGCAT
>JAGMZX010000151.1:0-5509 GCA_018005585.1 Candidatus Hydrogenedentota bacterium
CCCCTTCTCCATAAGGGACGCTTCGTTGCGCATCGAGGCGCACGCGCATACCTACGCCTTCTTTCGTTATCCGATTGAGACACAAGCGCACGGCCTTGTCCTCAAGGCAAGCCAGGGGACGGATGCCGGCATGTCCTGGGGAGCGGGGGCATTGCTTCGGTTCGCTGATGGCGCAAGCCTCCGCATCGGCACGCGCGGCGACGGCCTGGTCCAGACGGATATCCTCGGCGAGCAACGTTGTCTCAGTGCGTTGAACGTCAATGACTGGGTTTGGCTGCGCGCGCGCTGGGGAACACGCTGGGGCGCCGTGGAATATAGCCGAGACGGGCACAGTTTCGAGCGGCTCCAGTCCTTCGATCATCGAGGCCGCTTCGGTCAACGGGCGGTGGAATTGCTCGTTGGGAAAGTGCCCTATAATGGGCAGGCGAACGACCATACGGAGGTCGGCCCGGTGGGCCACTGCAATATCGAGTTTGTGCACGTTTACGGGGAGTAACTCATGAGCCACGCGATTCTTGTTCTCACGTTGCTTTCGACGGGCGGCCTCCCTTCCTGGGAATTCGAGAATCCGGACGCACTCGACCAGTGGAAGCCCAACGCTCATCTGGAGGACGCTGCCGTCGCCGGCGGCGTGCTGCACGCGCGCGCGGTCGACTGGGACCCCTATTTTCACTGCACCGGCATGGAATTACCCGCGAATCCCTGGCAGTACGTCCTGATCCGCATCAAGGCGAGCCGCGGCGGCACGGCCGACCTGTTTTGGAGCGGTGCGACCGAGGGGCCAAACGGCGGCCTTACAGAGAAGAAGAAAACCTCCTTCCAGGTTTCCGGCGACGGCGCCTGGCGCGAAATTCCTGTCTTCCCTTTCTGGCACGTGGAAGGCGCCATCCGTCAGATGCGCCTGGACGTGTATCCCGATGCTGAATTCGATATCGATTGGATTCGCGTTGCGTCGTGGGGCGATGGCGTTGCGCCGGCACAGGACGTGTATGCGTGGACCTTTCCCGACGGCGACATGTCGGCGTGGACTGTCACGCCGCAAGCCGGGGAACGTTTCTCTCCGCCGCTCGACCTTCCTCTCGGCAATCGCGGTTTCGTGACGGTGCGCCTGAGCGCGGCGCAAGACTGCGAAGGCCGGGTTCTCTGGGCCGCGCCGGAAACGCCCGGCCTGCAATTTGAGTCCTTCTGCATCCGGGGCGACGGGCGCGTCCGCGACTACAACGTGGAAGTGCAGAGCTATCCGTCATGGGGCAAGCGAATCGCCATGCTCGGCCTGCGTCTGCCCCCCAGTCCCGGGTTCAAGGTGGAATCCGTCAGCCTCAACGAGACTCCCATTGGCCCGCCGGACCTGCAGGTCGTCTACTTCGGTTGCGAGAACGGCGTAAACCGTGCGGGCTGCCCCGCGCGCGTAATCGCGCATGTCGAAAACCGCGGCGGCGCATCAGAACAGCCCATCACCTTCGCCATCGAAGCACAGGACGGACTGCGTGTGTCCGGCAATGCCTCGGCCCGCGCCGCAACGCCCGTCTACGCGGAAACCGCCGATGCCGTGTTCGAGGTTGCCGCGGACCAGCCTGGAACCTACACGGTCAAGCTGCGCATCAACGCGGCGGGCGCCCCTGAAACGGAGGTCATGTCCGTGCTGGAAATCCTGCCCGCCGTAAGCGTCCCGGCGGCCGGTTACCCGCCCGAGCCGCGCCCCGTGGACACGGACCTGGACGTACTCGCGTACTACTTCCCGGGCTGGGCCACGGAGGCGTCGTGGGACTGCATCCGGCGCATCGCCCCGAACCGCAAGCCGCTGCTGGGTTATTACGACGAGGCAAACCCCGAATGCGTGGATTGGCAGATCAAGTGGGCCGTCGAGAACGGCATCACCGGGTTTCTCGTCGATTGGTACTGGAACAAGGGCAGCCAGCATCTCACGCACTGGTTCGAGGCGTACCGCAAGGCCCGCTATCGCGACATGCTGCGCGTCGCGGTCATGTGGGCCAATCACAATCCGCCGGGGTCGCACAGCCGCGACGACTGGCGCGCCGTCACGCGCGAGTGGGTCGACAGGTATTTCAATTTGCCCAGTTACTATCGTCTTAACGATACGCCCGCCGTGTTTCTCTGGGCGCCGAACCTGATACGCAATGACCTGGGCGGCTCCGCCGAGGTCAAGGCGGCATTTGCCGAGTCGCAGCAGACCGCGCGCGAAGCGGGATACCGCGGCATCCTATTCGTCGCCGTCAACGACTGCCAGTCCACGGCCGATGCGCGCACTCTGCTGGACGAGGGCTACTTCGGCGCGACGAATTATCACGAATGGGGCCGCGCCACGGAATTGAGCACGACGCCAAACCGCGCGCAATTCCAGGATGTCACCACTACGGCCCCTGAGAAATGGGCCGAACGCAATACCATGTGCGGAGATCTAGTCTACTTCCCGCTCGTCGATACGGGGTGGGATTCCCGCCCGTGGCACGGCGCGAAATCGCTTGTCATCAGCGGGCGGACGGTTCCGCTGTTCGAGGAATTGCTCCGCGCCGGCAAGGAGTTCTCTCGCGCGCAGGAGCGGCCGTTCGTAGTGCTTGGGCCTGTCAATGAGTGGGGCGAAGGCAGCTATATCGAGCCGTGCACCGAATTCGGTTTCGGCATGTATGAAGCGGTGCGCCGCGTCTTTGCGGCGGGGGCGCCCGAAGCCTGGCCCGTGAACATCGGGCCCGCGGACGCCGGGCTTGGCCCGTATGACCTTCCAGCCGCGCCGCCCACAACCGCATGGGATTTTGGCGACGGGTGTCAAGGCTGGTCCGCCATGATGGGCGTCACGCCGCCGGCTTCAAAGAACGGATGCCTCTACTTCGAGACCACGTCGAGTGATCCGGCGCTCCAGACGCCCACGCGGGGACTGCTTGCGCGCGACGCGCCCGCGCTGCGCATCCGCATGCGCATAGACGGCCCCGTGCGTGAGGGAGAGCGCGCGCAGTTGTTCTGGTCATGCGGCGGCGCGGCGATGAGCGAAGCCACCAGCGTGGACTTCGTGATCGCCGCCGATGGAGGCTGGCGCAATTATGAAGTCGACTTGTCCAGGCACCCGCGCTGGCGGGGGCGTATTTCGGCGCTCCGCTTCGACCCCTGCGCCACGCGCGACGCCAAAATCCATGTGGACACGTTCGCTTTCCAGACCGGCCGCGCCGCTGAGGCATCCGCGCCTTGAAACTGCGCATCGTCGCGTTGACGTGCTGCGCTGCAGCAGGCGGCTTCCTCTGCGAGTTGGAGGGCCACGCCGCCACGGCGCTCGGGCGCATCTCCGTCGAAAAAGCGCCCGGCGAGCCGGGCCGCTTCTTCTTCCGCGACACCGGCGCAACGTTTCATCCAAAGGGCTTTAACCACACCGTTCTCGAACATGGCGGCTCCGGGTGGCACGCCACGTTCAATGCCGGTGTATACGACCCCGAGTCGCTGGAAAACACCTTGGCAGCCATGAGAACCGCCGGCGCAAACACGGTTCGTGTCTGGGCCTGGGGCGTACAGAAGGCCGGCGGCTTCACGGACGCCCCCGCGGACCTCAACCCGGCCTACCTGGACAACTTCCTGGATTTCCTGCGCCGCGCCGCGCGGCATGACCTCCGCGTTATCGCCATCCTCGACGAAACACCGCAAGGCCCCCACTATCGCGCGACCGCGGACGCGGCGTCCCGGGCATCCGGGATGCCACCTTTGCGTGGACATAACGGACAGTACCTGGACGCCGGCCTGATCGCGGCGAAACGCGCGTGCGCCGCCGACTTCGTTCGGCATATCCGCGAATGCGCCCCCGAACTACTGCCTGCCGTGCTGGCTTGGTCGCTCGCCAACGAGGTGTGCGTCACCTTCACCGCCGAACCGTTCAGCAACACGCAAGGCACGGTAACAACCTGTACGGGCAAGAGCTACGACATGGCGGATCGCGGCCAGCGTCAAGCCTGTTACGATGAGAGCATCCTGACCTGGGCAAACGAGATTGCCTCAGGCATCAAGACGATCGACCCGGATGCATTGGTCACTGCGGGCATGTGGACCGCCGACGCGCACGGCCGCGCGCCGAACAACGGTCTCTGGCCCGATGACAGGGACCCCCGTATCCCGCCCCGGCCGTCCGTGCTTGCCGGACCCGGCTGCCGACTCGACTTCATTGACGTGCACGTCTATCCCTGGGACGGTACGGCCAGAATCCGCCGGGACGCGCATGAGCGCGACGCGGTCATGGCGGGGCATATCCCCGCTATCGTTGGCGAGTACGGCGTGTTCAAAGACAGGCAGATCGGTGAAACACGCACGATGCTGCGGGAAATGGTTCGACAAGCCTATGCCTTGGGCTACATCGGCGACCTGCACTGGGTCTGGGACCTCACCCGCGTGTCCGGTCAGACTTGGTCCGCGGTGGAAGAAGGCCTTGCACCCTTTCTCATGCAACTCCCTCGCCGACAATGATTTAGAGAGAATTGCCCAACGCGCAACGGGATGCCTCCTGTCTGGAACTGCGCGGCGGCCGTGCTGCGAGGATGCTCTGGGTGCGAAATACCATTTATTCCATTTTTCCTTGCTTTTTTGACACTTCCAGGGCATACTCTAATTGTAGACGTGACGTGACGGCAGACGGTATTAACAAATGGTCTTATATTATTTTGCCTGGGAGAGGTCTCATCCATGGAAGTCATCGCGGGACGCACCGACAGTGATCCAGAATCAAGGGAAAGCCGTAAACGGGAACGGCGCCGGGTAATCCGGCAACAATGCCGGGTACACATCGAACTCATTGTGCGTTGTTCGCTGGGCGCCGGCAACGAGTGGAGCGTCAACACTATCGACGTCAAGGGCAAACTCCTTGACCTGAGCAACGACGGGGCAATGGTGTTCACGAAAGACGCGTTCATAGACAATCAGGAACTGCGCGTCACGTTGTTTCTGCCCGATGAATCCCCCGTGGTCACTCTCGCGGCTGTTCGATGGTGCAAGCCCCTTCACGACAAGGGCGGCCACGCTTCGGGCATCCGTTTTCGCAACACGTCGCCCAAGGGCGTGGTCTCCATCGAACACTTTCTCGAACGGCTGTTCGCGGGCGAATTCGTGAGCGAGTAACCCCGAAGACGGGCTATTCCGCGACAAACTCCGCGAGTTCGATGTCATGCTGGAGTACTTGACCATCCTCCAACACGACGACCGACCAGGCTTCGGGTGTTTCTGGCGCCTCAACACCGTCCCGGCGATTGTAGCAGCAGGCAAAAAGCGTATAGACGCCCGGCGGCAGAGACTCTATCTGGTAGCTGCCGCTCTGATGGATGGATTCACTCGTTTCCGCGCGCATGCGGCACTTGAATTCGAAATCGTTGTCGAGGCCGGGCACGTTGCCTTCCAGCACGACAATGCGCGCTTTCCGATAGACCTCCGGAAAGGTAATAAGGCCCTCGATTACGCCTTCCGAGGGCTCGATGTCAATGTTCAGCGTGGTCTGGCGCCCCGCTTCCACGGCCGCGTCCAGCCA
>JAGMZX010000151.1:5609-13958 GCA_018005585.1 Candidatus Hydrogenedentota bacterium
GCACGACAATGCGCGCTTTCCGATAGACCTCCGGAAAGGTAATAAGGCCCTCGATTACGCCTTCCGAGGGCTCGATGTCAATGTTCAGCGTGGTCTGGCGCCCCGCTTCCACGGCCGCGTCCAGCCATACGATACGATGCGCCGCCTCCGTGAGGTGAGCATTGGCCTCTATCAAGTACTCGCCTGGAGCCAGCCTTTCCACGCAATACTCCCCTGACGCGTCTGCCCATCCGGTCCATTCCGACTCCCGGCCGCCGCCCACGGCGGGCAATCCGGCGCCATCCGTTCTGTGCGCCGTCACGCCGCCGCTGACCGGGGCGCCGCCATACATGACCGTGCCACAAATACTGCCCGCGGGCGTGAGCGAGACCGGCATATCCAGCGTCTGGCCCGAACCCAACGCCACGTTCACCTCGCTGACGCAATAGTATTCGGCCCACACGCAGAAGGAAACCGTTCCCGGCGAAATACCCACGATTTCAAAAACACCGGATTCCCCATCGACGGTAGTCTTCCCAAAAACGGGGTTTGGCTCGCTGGGCGAGACCACCTCGTTCACACGGACATTTCCATGCCGCACAGGCCTTCCGGAAAGGGCATCCGCGATAACGCCCGTGATGTTGCCCTTCTCACCGGGAGACTCTACTACGACCTCCAAGTCCGCAATATGCGCTCCGGCACTTACGAGCACCGGCTGGTTCCGCGCCCGCTGCAACCACGCTTCGCCCCGCCCCGCGAGAAACACATAGGTTCCGGGAGAGACCTCCCAAAGCGAGAAGTTGCCCGCGGCGTCGCCCTGCACGGGGTCCGGCGGCACAGCACGGGGCTGAAGCACCGTATCCTCGTCAAGGCCACCGTCCGCCAGTTTGGCGCACACCGACGGTTGTGCAACGATGGCGCCCTGAGAATCGATCACGTGGCCGGAGATTCTTCCTGCCGGCTGCAGACGGAAGTCAATGCCGGATAGCGTGTTGCCCTGTCCGGAGGGCAGGACGCCGGGCCGCGCTTCACCGATGTCGCTGTCCTCGCCCATGGCCGCCTTGGCGCTCACGATGAAACCGGTCAGCGTCTCGGCGGCATTGGCAAGCACGGGGCTGATGCATGGCACGCGCTTTTCGAGCATTCCATAGCCGCCGGCCCGCGCGGTTATGGTATACACGCCGCGTGCGGGCAGCTTGCCGCCGTGCTGGTAGCTTGCTGCGCCGAGTATATCCATCGGGACCAGCCCATCCAGCCGGTATGACCCGTCGTCATCGGTTACCGTGGCGCGTTCCTCCGCCACCCGGGTGTTGGATTCGCCTGCCCACTCCGGGAAATGCGTCGCCGTAACCAGCGCGCCCGCGACCGGGAGACCGGCCGTCGAAACCACGCGCCCGGCAATCGAGACTCCGTCGAACCGGAAAACAAAATTGACATCCGCCCTCGATTCGTCGCCCTTCAGCGTCACTTCCACCTCTTCTTCACCAACCGTGATTGCGCCGGACGGCCGTTCCGCCCGGATGGTCCACGTTCCGGCAGGCAGCGAGGCGAAAGCGTATTTCCCGGAAGCGTCCGTCAGAGCCACCTGACGCCTGCCTTCCGCGCTGGCGACAACCAGTACGCCCGGCACGGGCTTATGCGCCACGTGCAGCAAGGCCTGCTCAAACACCTTGTTGCTCGTATTGAGCAAGTCCAGTCCCGCCAGCCGTTCCGGATGATAGATGATGCTGTCGTCGTAGACGGTGCCCGAGATGCCCCCATTTGCCAAGGCGTTTGCGAGCCCTTCGAGGATTCCGGTCCGTTCCGCTTCCGCGCCGTCGCCGGGCACAGGCACTGCCCTGTCATCGGAAGACGCGGCCGCACCGGACGCATCCAGAGTGCCCGGAACAGCAGGTTGCACGGCCCCGCCGCGCAAAAGGCAGAGCCCGAGGCCGGCGAGAACTGCCGCGAACACCGCAATGGTCCCAAGCGCGATGGTCTTCCCGGGCAGGAAGGCAGACGCGGAAGCCCTCGCGCCCTCCAGGGCCAAACCGGTCCTGTCGGTCTTCCTTATCGCGGCCAACAAACCAGGCGGCATTGCGGCGCTTGCGTCGATATGTGTGGCGAGCAAGATCGCCAGCGTGGCGCTGTTCAAGGTCACACCATGCTTGCCGATCGCCTTGCACAGCATCTCCAACCCCATTTCGATCCGTTCTGAAACCGTCCGGCGCGGAACCCCCGTCTCCTCCGCGATTTCGGCGTGGCTGAGACCGCTCAGGAAATGCATGATGACCGGCGCACCGAACTCCTCCTGCAACGTGTTCAAGTCTTCATCCAGCACGCAGGCGATGCCGGGCCACTCGATTTCGGTCTGCGAGCCCGCGGCGTGCTTGTCAAGCCCGGCAAGCATGGCCTCCCGTCTTTGCCTGCGCCGCGGTGATTCCAGCCGTTGAAGACAGCGGTCCACGGCGGTTGCGTGCAGCCAGGGTCCCGTATGGCCGGGCGCCTCTTTTCCCGTCGCGGCATTGAGCGCAAGAAAGGTCTCCTGCGTCACCGCTTCCGCCTCGGCGCTATCGCTCAGCATGCGGCGGCATGCGGCGTACACCATGCCCCCGTGGCGCCGCACGATTTCGGCCAGCGCATCCCCTTCGCGCAGGGACTGCCAGCGGACAAGCAGGTCTTTCTCTGAAGTCGTCATGCCCTGTCCCGCCTACTCCCGTTCGATTCTACCCGTTCGTGCCCGCCGTTGCGAAATGCCATTGACAGCGGCAGGGCCCGGTCCCGAGGTTCCACAAACGTCACGCCGGGCAGGCAGGTTGCCGGGCGCATCCGGTTGACAGATGGGGCCTCGAAGTTCTAGCATACAAACGTTTGACTATAACGTTTTCAGGCGGTCGGCGTGGCCGAACCCCGCCCCGGAAAAGGAGCATGATCAACCTCGCAGCCGTCTTGCAGTATCGTGCCCGCGAACATCCCGGCCGAACCGCGCTCATCAGCGGCCCGGAGACCTGGACCTACGCCGAACTCGACAGGGCCGCAAACCGCGTGGCCAACGGGCTGACAGCCGCGGGCGTAGGCCCCGGCGACAAGGTTGCCCTGAGTTCTCCTACGTCTCCTTCGTTCTTGGCCTGTTATTTCGGCATTCTCAAGATGGGCGGGGTCGTCGTGGCGCTGAATACGCTGCTCCGCACGCACGAAGTGGTCCATCACCTGCGCGACTCGGAGGCCGTCGCGTATCTTTGCCATGAGGACATGGGTGCGTTTCCTGTCGGCACGACAGGATGGGCCGCATTTCAGGAAGTCAGCTCCTGCAGGCATTTCTGGATGGTCCATTCCGGTAAAGGGCCGGTTTCGCCGGTCCCCCGGGGCGCTCTGGGATTCGAGCACCTGACTGCGGGGTCGCAGGAAACGTTTGATATGCAGCAACGAGGCGCGAGCGACGTCTGCTGCATCGTGTATACCTCGGGCACGACAGGCCAGGCCAAGGGCGCGCAACTCACACACGCGAACATGATGATCCATTGGCTGGTGTTGCGCGACCTTTTCCGGCATACGCCCTCCGACCGCGTGCTGGTTGCCGCGCCGATGTACAATGTGCTGGCGCAGTCGCTGCTCATGGGCCCCGCATTCACCGCCGGTGCTTCCCTGGTGTTGCTGCCACGCTTCGACCCCGCGCTCGCTCTCTGCGCCATGCAGGAACATGGCGTCACCTTCTTCACGGGCGTTCCGTCCATGTATTATGGGTTGCTTAACCATCCCGACTTGCACGCTTTCGATCTCGCCAGGATTCGAAAGCACTGGCGTTGCGGACTTGTGGGCGGCGCGCCCGTACCTCCCGAACTCCTGGAGCAGGTCCACACCGTGTTCGGTCCGCGCATGCTTATCGGCTACGGCCTCTCTGAAACGACGGCCGCCACGTGCATGCACCGGATCGACGCGCCCGCGCCGCATGATTCCGTTGGAACCCCCATCTGGGGCGTCGAGGTCCGCATCGTCGACCAACACATGATCGATGTGCCCGCCGGCGAAACCGGCGAAATCGTGGTGCGTGGCCACAACGTCATGTCAGGATACTACGGAAAGCCGGAAGCGAACGAGGAGGTTCTCCGCAGCGGTTGGCTGCACACCGGCGACATCGGCAGACGCGACGAGGCCGGGTACGTTTATGTCGTGGACCGCCTCAAGGACATGATTATCCGGGGTGGCCGGAAAATCTGCCCGAGCGAAGTCGAGGCGGTGCTGTTGGGGCATCCTGCGGTAGCGCTCGCAGCCGTCGTCGGCGTTCCGCACCGGGAACTGGGCGAGGAAGTGAAGGCCCTCGTCGTCCTGAAACCACACGCCCGCGCCAGCGCCGGGGAACTCATGGGATGGGCCAAAGCACGCATTGCGGCGCATGCCTACCCGCGCATCATCGAATTCCGCGACACTCTTCCGCTGGGACCGACCGGCAAAATCCTGAAAAAGGAACTCCGCGCCGATTCCGGCAGCGTCACATAACGCTATTCTCCCTCCCACGCCCCCATGCCGTTTCAGAACAGGGCTACCATCGACGCAAACGCCTTGCTGGCGGGATAATCGGCCGGGTAGCGCAGGAAATCGACGTGTCCGTCCATATACAGCGTGTTCGCGCCGCCGGGGACGTGGTTGAATTCGGCGGTCGTCGCGCTCACCAAGTCGAACATCACCGGGACCGTGCTCTGTGCGAGCGCCGTTGCCGCGGGATTGTTGATGTCCGTGATGAGGAAACGTTCTATCCCTTCGCGCAACCGGTATACCGTGATCTGCTCGTTGGCGCTGTTTGTGAATTCCAGGTCGTGGTCATAGTTCGTGCCGGGATTGTTGGCTACGCCCGCAGCCATTTGGACCAGCAACACCACCCAGCGTTGACTTATCCATCCAAAGAGCGCGGGCGGGGCCGGATTCAGGTTTGGGTCGTTCGGGTCCGCCCCAACCTCAACAAGATCATGCCCCGGCTGCCCCGTCCACGCCCAGCCATGGTAACCGTACGACTCTCCGGACAATGCGCAGGGATCGATGACGGCCTCGCCCGTAGTCTGCAACCGGTTCTGGTCGTACCAGGCGCCGTTCGTTCCGTTCAATACGAGACCGATTTGGTTCTCCGAGGGACACAGCAACACATTCGCGTCCGACAGATACTCCGGATACACCGCAGGGCCGTCGAAGAAGAACTCCAAGTCGCCGTTGCCGCCCCCGGACGGCGTGGGTGAAAACGGGTTCTGGTATCTGCAAGGGCTGTAGTTCAGGAATTCCGTGTGCCCGTCCGGAAAGCGCGTCGCCTGATACGAGACACGGCCCGCCAGCGGCGGAAACTTCTGCCCGGCATCTTCGTCCGCATACATCTTGAAGACAAGGCCCATCTCCTTCAAGTTATTAGCGCAACTGGCGCGTCGCGCGGATTCGCGCGCCCGAGCGAGTGCAGGCAGCAGAATCGCGGCCAGGATTCCGATAATGGCGATAACGACCAGCAATTCGATTAAGGTAAAGCCGGCATGACGCATATGAATATTCCTTTGGCGGTTAGGAGATACTGCTTTTCGTGACACACAAACGTTTGTCCATATTCTATGCCAAACGAGCCCCGATGTCAAGCCCAACGGATAGCATTCTTGGATATATTATCATTATTATTATCTATAAACGCACGAAATGAGTGGTCGGGCAGGACATACGTTTGTGCAATCAGCCCTGGGGCACGGGTCCTGTCGATTCACGGATTACCAGTTCCGGCAGGAATTCGACTACCCGTTTCACGCGTCGTGCACCGTCATCCCGGAGCATTTCGACCAGCATTCTCATGGCCTCTCCCCCGACCATTTCGAGCGGCGCCCGGATGGTGGTCAGCGCGGGCGTGAGATAGGGTCCCAACCGGTTTTCGTCGCTGGGCTCAGGCCCCAGCCACACATCGTCGAAGCCGGTAACCGAGATATCCTTCGGCACACGCCGTCCCAATTCCCACAAGCGGCGCAGCGCCCCAACGGCCATCCCATCATTGAGACAGACCAGCGCCGTCAAGTCCGGAGACAGTTCGAGCATTTCAGCCGTGTATCGGTAGCCCGCGCCAATGCCAACGTCATGGTCCCGGGCCCGTATCAGGCGTCCGGGGGAAAGGTCGGCGCCGGAAGCCTTGAGCGCCGCCAGAATCCCCGCAACCCGTTCTTCCGATTGTTCGTTGCTGGCGTTCGCGGCGATGACCCCTATCCTCCTGTGACCCAATTGCGCCAAGTGCAGAGCGAGCGAGCGTCCCGCCCCGAAATTGTTGAACACCAACGAGGAACAGGGTTCATCTGCCCGCCTGGTTCCCGCGCGCACGAACGGCACACCCATGTCCTGGATCGCGCGCATTTCGGATTCCGCCAGGCGATGGCCTCCCGTGAACAACAACAGCCCCTCGGTTCGCCAAGCAGCCAGCGATTGCAGACACTGCGGCAGCCGTCCCGGGTCATACCCCATGTCCGCAGTCACGATTTCGTAGCCCAACTCTTTCGCGGACTTCTCCGCCGCCCAGAGAGGGGGGCCGTAATAAAAGCTGTGCTGACTGAACAGCACCGCTCCAACAACGCCCGACCGATTCCTCTTCAGGGTCTTGGCCAACGGATTTGGACAATACCCGAGTTCCTGCGCCGCGACTCGCACACGTTCCTTTGTTTCCGGGAAGAAACTCCGCGCCCGGGGCGAATCGTTCAAGACCGCGCTCACGGTGGACGGCGACACGCCAACGCGGTCGGCCACGTCCTGAAGCGTCGGCGCCCTCCGGCGCTCCGGCTTCGGCCTCGAGGACGCCTCTTTACGGTCAGGTTTTTCCCGTGCCATCGCGCATAGGCCTTGCGGGGACGCCAACCAGCGTCTGGTTCGGTTGCAACACTTCTTTTACGACACACGCCTGCATGCCGGTAACGGTCCATGGGGCTACCGCCAGCCGCTGTCTAACGACGGTCCCGGCGCCCAGGTTCACGCCCTCGGCAAGCACGACGTGACCCGCGACGTTGCACCCGGGATTGCACGTAACGTAATCCCGCAGGACAGCGTCGTGCCCCACCCGCGCGGAATGGATAGTCACGAACGCCCCCACGGTCACATTCGAAGTAACCAGCGAAGTCGGATGAATGACACTACCCGGTCCGACGCGCGAATCGGGCCGAACGATAGCCTGGCGGCTAATCAGCGGAGGGGCCGGTTCGAGACCACGGGAAAGGGCCTTCTCCGTCGCGACCTTCTTGACCCGCGGATCGCCCATGCCAGGAACAAAATACCGGAACGTAATCGGGCGCGAAGGGAGAGCCGCAAATCGTGAAAAATCCCAGTCTTTCACCACGGGAACAACGGTCTCCGCCAGGCTCAGCTCCCGCAATTCCGAAACGTCATCCACAAAAAGGATCACTGCTCCGGGCCAGTTCTCGCGCGCGATCCAGTACGTCTCACGAGACCCGCCGCAAGAGCCGAGAATAAGCAGATGGTCCATCAGACTACTCCGTCCGGGGCCGCTGAAGCACGCTTCGGATAACATAGCACGGATAACGCTGCAACACCATGTAGTTCCGCATGACGAATTCTCCCAGGACAGCCATCAACAGGAGCACGAGCAAGACCAGGCTCAGGTACCCGATGACGGCCATCCCGGGCGTGGCAAGCCGCGCAACGAGGTCGCGCAAACCGGGGCTAAGCAGCACAAGCATAAGCGCGCCGGCCGTTGGAATGCCCAGCATAAGGCAGAAAAAGCGGAACGGGTTGTGGGCGAGGCCCACCAAGTGGTCCATGTAGAAGCCAAAAAGACTGCCGACCGACCATCGCGAACCGCCCGATCGGCGAGGATGGTGCGAGACCGGCACTTCGGAACAGTACCGCGCCCGCGCATAGACGTAGATCGGATTCCATGAGCGGAACGGACCGTAGTCAAAGGAACGGACCAGACGCCCATCGAACACTTTGAACGCGCACCCCATATCGCGCATGTTGTGCCGGGCAACGCGCCGCATCACGATATTCGCCAGACAGGAAAAGAACCGGCGCAGTACCGGGTCCCGGCGCTTGAGCCGGTACCCGCTTACAATATCGAAACCCTTATCGTGCTCCGCAATCAAACGGGGAATATCCTCGGGGTCCAATTGCAGGTCGCAATCGATGAACAGGAACTTCGTTCCCCGGGCATAGGTTAATCCCGCCGTCATCGCGGAAGGCCGGCCGAAATTCGTATACAAGTCGACAAGAGCGCTGACGTTGCGGTCACGGTCATAAATGGCCCGCAACCTGGAAAACGTCGCGTCCGTACTGCCGTCATTAACGTAGACAATTTCGAAAGACCTGCCCAGCGCGGTCATGACGGCCGTCAGGCGACCGTGAAACTCCTCGATACAGTCCTCTTCACAATAAGCG
>JAGMZX010000152.1 GCA_018005585.1 Candidatus Hydrogenedentota bacterium
CTAGAGTCTTATCACCGAGCACGTGTCCGGCGGTTTCAATCCGGCGGTCGCGTTGCGCGTGTCCAGCACCAGCGACGCCTCGGACAGTATGCGCACGTAGTCGAAGGCGCTGTGGTTGGTGACCACGAGCACCAGGTCAAAAGCGCGAACGCTCTGGCTCGCGTCGTATGCGGTCATGACACCGCCGGGCGCTTCGAGCCTCGGCACGTGCGGGTCGGCGAAGAAGACTTCCGCGCCCCGCTCGCGGAGCATGCCGATGATATCAATCGCCGGGGATTCTCGCGTGTCGCTCACATCGGGTTTATAGGCCACGCCCAGGATGAGTATCCGGCTGCCCTTGACGCTTTTGCACCGGTCATTGAGGGCCATTGCCGCTTTCTCGACCACGTAGGAAGGCATGCTCGCATTGATGGCACTCGCGAGTTCGATGAATCGCGCGGTGTAATTCATGCTCTTCATCTTCCACGAAAGATACAAGGGGTCAATCGGTATGCAATGTCCGCCGAGCCCGGGCCCAGGGTAAAACGGCATAAAACCAAACGGCTTTGTCTTCGCCGCCTCGATGACTTCCCAGACGTCCACGCCGAGCCGCCCGCATATCATGGCCAGTTCGTTGACCATGCCGATATTGATGGCGCGGAACGTGTTTTCAAGCAACTTGACCATCTCCGCCGTGCGCGCGTTGGAAACCGGGGCCAGCGTATCCACCGCGTAACGGTACAGGCCTATGGCCTTCTCCGTACAGGCGGGCGTAACGCCGCCGATGACTTTTGGGGTATTGCGCACGCCAAATTGCCGATTGCCGGGGTCCACGCGCTCCGGCGAGAAGGCAAGATAGAAGTCTTTGCCGGCCTTCAGGCCCGTTTCTTCAAGCCGCTGCAGCACCAGTTCGTCCGTGGTGCCCGGATACGTTGTGCTTTCAAGCACGACCAGCATTCCGGGGTGCAGGCGGCATCGAATCTGCTCCACTGCTTCCACGATATAGGAAATGTCCGGGTCCTGGCTCTTGCGCAGCGGCGTGGGCACGCAGATGCACACGGCATCCATCTCTGTCAGCACGCTGCAATCCGTCGTGGCGCGAAGCCGTCCGCCATGCACCAGTTCCGCGATAGTCTCGCTGGAGACGTCCAGCACGTATGACCGGCCCGCATTGATCGCGGCGGCCTTTTCCGGGTCCGTATCAATGCCGGCCACGTCGAGGCCGCCGCGCGCGAACTCGACCGCGAGCGGCACACCTACATATCCCATGCCCATAACTGCTACGCGAATTGAAGGACCCTCCCGCCTGACGCGCGCGTTCCCGGACCGGACGATTTGGCAATGCGCGGGGGCGCGCGTCAATGCTTCTTCCTGTTCTGTGTGCATCGTATGATCACGGTGCGGGAAAATCAACCGGCACAAGCGTAAGATTATCGAAAATCGATGAAAACTTGAACGATTCGCGTGCGTCCGGTATACTTCGTTCCGCATCAATCACCGGGTCAGGACGGCGCGCCGCAGGTAGCCGGCACGCGGCCATCAGGGGTGGGTTGTCCGCTGTCCGCGGCGGCGCACGCCCCGCGCACACAAGCAGCGTTGTGTGTTGCCGCGCGGCGTATGCGCCGTATTCCGGCGTCATGCGGCGGCGCTGCGCATAGTTCCGTGGCGTATGAAGACCGGCGGGGGCGATTTGTTTCCATTCGGCGAGCGATGCGGAGATTTCGGGAACAACCGTGCTGACGCACGACGGAGACAAGAGACCTATGGCAAAGAAGCGAGTCTATTCATTCGGGGGCGGCAAGGCCGAAGGCAAAGCGGGTATGAAGAACCTGCTGGGCGGCAAAGGCGCCAATCTGGCGGAAATGGCGCAACTGCGCATCCCGGTACCCGCAGGCTTCACGATTACCACCGAGGTATGCACCGAATACTACGAGAACAAGGGCAGGCTGCCCAAGGAACTCGAAGTGGAGGTGAAGAAAGCGCTTCAAGAGACCGAAAAGCTCATGCAGAAGAAATTCGGCGACGCGAAGAACCCGCTCCTGGTCTCGGTGCGATCCGGCGCGCGACAGTCGATGCCGGGCATGATGGAGACGGTCCTGAATGTTGGCCTGTGCTCAAAGACCATCCCCGGGCTCGTGGCCATGACGGGAAACGAGCGTTTCGTGTACGACTCGTATCGCCGCTTGATCATGATGTACGCGGACGTGGTGATGGAAAAGGCGGCGGGCATTGAGGTGGAGAAGGGCGAAGAGGGCGTGCGCGTGAAACTCGAGCACGCCATGGACAAGATGAAAAAGGCCAAGGGCGTCAAAGAAGACACAGACCTGACCGCCGATGACTTGAAAGCGCTGTGCGTCGAGTTCAAGAAGATCGTGAAGAGCACGCTCGGCAAGTCGTTCCCGGACGACCCCTATGAGCAGCTCTGGGGCGGCATCAAGGCGGTGTTTCAATCCTGGAACGGGAAACGGGCGATCGCATACCGCAAGATCGAACACATTCCCGACGAGTGGGGCACGGCCGTGAACGTGCAGGCCATGGTGTTCGGCAATCTGGGCCAAGCCTCGGCAACGGGCGTGGCGTTCACGCGCAATCCGTCCACGGGCGCGGACGAATTCTACGGCGAGTGGCTGGTCAATGCGCAGGGCGAAGACGTGGTCGCGGGGATTCGCACGCCGTCGCCGCTGAATATCGCAACCAAGACAGACGACAACCAAGCGATGCTGTCGCTGGAAGAGGCATGGCCTGGACTCTACAAGCAGCTGGTCGATATCCGTAACAAGCTGGAGAAACACTACCGCGACATGCAGGACATCGAGTTCACCATCGAGGATGGTGTGCTCTACATGCTGCAAACGCGGACCGGAAAGCGCACGGGCACGGCCGCGGTGCGCATGGCCGTCGAAATGGTGGAGCAGAAAAGCATCGACAAGGCCACGGCCCTGCTGCGCGTGAAACCGCAGCAACTGGACGAACTGCTGCACCCCATGCTGGACCCGAAAGCGGAAAAAAGCGCGACGCTGCTTGCCAAGGGGCTTCCGGCCGGACCCGGCGGCGGTGTCGGCCAGGTCGTGCTGACCGCGGACGACGCGGCGGCCTGGAAGAAAGACGGGAAGAAAGTCATCCTGGTTCGCACCGAGACATCGCCGGAGGACGTCCACGGCATGCACGCGGCGGAAGCAATCCTAACCGCGAAGGGCGGGATGACCTCGCACGCGGCGCTGGTGGCGCGCGGCTGGGGCAAATGCTGCATCGTGGGCTGCGCGGCGCTGAACATCAACCTGAAGACGCGCACCGTTGAAGTCGGGGGCAAAATCCTGCGCGAAGGCGACTGGATCAGCCTGAACGGCACGGCGGGCAAGGTGTACGAAGGCGCGCTGCCGGTGCTGCCCGCGGAACCGGAAAAGAACCCCTGGTATCTGAAACTGATGGATTGGGCGGACACGACGCGCCAGATCAAAGTGCGGACGAATGCGGAACGCCCGGCGGACGCGGCGCAGGCCGTGGCCTTCGGCGCGGAGGGCATCGGCCTCGCCCGCACTGAGCATATGTTCTTCGAACCGGAACGGATCATCCATATGCGGGAGATGATCCTGGCGGAAACGCCGGAAGCGCGCCGGGCGGCGGTCATGAAACTGCTTCCGTACCAGAAGAAGGATTTCCTCGGCATCTTCAAGGCGATGGCAGGCAAGCCGGTCACGGTGCGGCTGCTCGATCCGCCGCTGCATGAATTCGTGGGCGACCTGAACGACGCGCAAATCGCCGTGTTGTCCAAACAAATCGGTGTTCCGGCAGACAAGATCAAGACGCGTATCAAGAAGTTGCACGAGTTGAACCCCATGTTGGGACATCGCGGGTGCCGGCTCGGCATCGCCTATCCTGAGATTACCGAGATGCAGGCGCGCGCCATCATAGAGGCGGCGGTGCAACTGAAGAAGAAAGGCGTGGAAGTCCTGCCCGAGATCATGGTGCCGCTGGTCGGTTCGAAGAAGGAACTGGCGCATCAGAAGGCAATCATCAAGGGTATTTGCGACGAAACCGTCAAGAAGGCGGGCGTCGACCTGGCCTATATGATCGGCACGATGATCGAAGTGCCGCGCGCCGCGTTGACCGCCGGTCAGATTGCCGAAGAAGCCGAGTTCTTCAGTTTTGGCACGAACGACCTCACGCAGATGGGCTTTGGTTTTTCGCGCGACGACATCGGCGGTTTCCTGCCCATTTACCTAAACGAGAGCATCCTGCCGCAGGACCCGTTTGAGGTGCTCGACCAGGAAGGGATCGGCCAGCTCGTCGCCATGGCGGTGGAGAAGGGCCGCTCCACGCGCAAAAACCTGAAATGCGGGATCTGCGGTGAGCACGGCGGCGAGCCTTCGTCCGTCATGTTCTGTCACCGGGTCGGTCTCGATTATGTGAGTTGCAGTCCGTTCCGGGTGCCTATCGCGCGTCTGGCGGCCGCGCAGGCGGCGCTTCAGTGGCCGCGCATGACCAGCAAGACCGCTCCCAAGAAGAGTTCGAAGAAGGGTAAGAAGTAGCGGCAATCAACAAAGCCAAGACAAAGCCTGCCGCGTTCCGCGCCTGGATGTGGCAGGCTTTCTTATTTGTAGACGGCAATCCGCGACCTGAACGGCGCGAAGAATCTGCGCGGCCGGTAGGATTGTGGCCTCTGACACAATGCGCATCACGCCGGGTCCGGCCCTTGAAGCCCTCAACGGTTCTTGAAGAGAAAATGCGCCGTATTGGCTTATTGCCCGCTCATGCCAAGCCAGTTCGCGATATCGCGGATGACGGGAATGTCCCATCCCGCCACCACGGCAATGCCCGCAAACAGGACGATAACGATAATAATGGCAGCGATGGTGCTCAACTTTTCCCGCACTTTCGTCCATTGCATGGCTGTTTCACTCCTTCCCTATCCCGCGCGGTGCGCAGGACCCGCTACGGTTGTGCGGACTCGACAATCCGCATCAGCCGGCGCCCGTACTCCACGTAACTGTCATACAAGTGTTCCTCGCTGTCCGCTTTCTGGCCAGTATGGATGATCGCGGCCAGATGCGGTTCGATCGAGAAACCCCCATCATACCCGGATTGCAGCAAGTCAGTCACGATTTCGCGCACGTATCCGTCACCTTCGCCGCAATAGGTGTAGTGGTCCTCGCCATTGATGCGCTTCGCGTCCTTGATATGCACGTACACGATCGAGTCGAAAACGGCGCGGTAGTATTCCCACGAATCCTGCTCGTACGTGACCGGGTTGCCGGTATCGAAGACCACCTTGAGAGCCGGGCTGCCGACCTCGCCGAGCAGGATGTTGCTGTTCTCCGCGGAGAGGCCGCCCCAGCCGCTGCAATTCTCGTGTGCGAGGATGACGCCGCCGTCCTCGGCCATCTTGGCAAGCGTTTTCATGCGGCGGATGGATTCGTTTCGCCATTCGCGTTCCGGCAGGGGATGGTTCTTGTCGTTGGGGTAGCTCATGACGCGAATGAACGGAGTCCCGAGCTTGTGCATGCGCGGGATCGCGCGCGCCAGGTCGTCGATATCGACCTGCGGGTCCGTGGTTATAGGCCGCGCCCAGTTGGCAATCGCGCTCGAGAAGCAGGAGACCTGCATGCCGGCCTCGGCGAGGGTTTCGCAAACGAGTGCGAAAACGGCATCGGGGACTTGCGTGAAATTGACGCCGTCTACGCAACGCAGTTCCATGTGGGACCAGCCAAGCTCGCGGTGCGCCTTGACCTGAGCGCCTATGGATTGACCTGCTTCGTCCGAGATGCCGGAGAAAAACATGCTTGGCTCCTTCTTCTTGACGTGACTCGTGGGCGCGCGGCGAGCATTGCTCCCTTCGCGGCGCCGCAAGAGTGCTCACCCGCGCACGAGCGATTTTTCCACGTTGCTTCGCGTCTTTGCATCCGTCAGCGTTTCAATAATCTCCAGTGCAAAATCCATGGCTGTGCCCGGTCCGCGCCCCGTTATGATCCTTCCGTCGCGCTCCACCGCGCTGCCCGTGTAGCGCAGCCTGGGAAAGGCGCCGCCATCGATAAACCCCGGATAAGCCGTGGCCTTTTTGCCATCGAGCAGCCCCGCCTTTGCCAGGACGCGCGGCGCGGCACAAATCGCCCCCGCGAACTTGCCGGACTCCACCATCTTCTTCAGGATATCCGTGATGCGCGGGTCGGAACCCAGGTTGTCCGCTCCGGGCAGGCCGCCCGGCAAGACGACCATCGTGAAATCCTGGCCCAGCGTCTCCGCCAGCGTGGTATCCGGAAGAATAACGATGCCGTGGCTGCCCGTGACCGGAGTACTATCCAGCCCCGCTGTGACGACTTGTATACCAGCGCGGCGCAGGAGGTCAATGATGGTGACCGCTTCGAGTTCCTCACACCCTTGTGCCAGGGGCACCAACACCTTTGGCATGATTTTGTCCTCCCATAACCGGTGGCAATTCCATGTCCCGAACGTGAAATCCAGTGTAATGACGGCGATTGATGCAGTCAACCTCTGCCTGAGCCAGAGGTTCGCATGTCCCGCCGGAACGTGCTACACTCGACGCTCCGGAAACGCGTCATGGCATGGGGATTCGTGAGACCAATGGCGGCTTGAATCAGTGCAAGCAGCGGAAGGGAGAGAAAGGAAAATGACCTATCAATTCGTTCAAGTGGAAACGGCAGACCGGTGTGCATGGGTCACGCTGAACCGCCCCAAGGCGAACGCACTGTCTTTGGAACTGGTGCGTGAAATCCGGTCCGCGGTAGCGGCGGCCAATGCCGACCCGCAGGTGCGGGTTATTCTGGTCACCGGCGGCGCGAGCAAGTTCTTCGCGGCCGGCGCGGACATCCCGACGATCAAGGATTCCCTGGGCAACCCGATGATGGAAGGCGGGCTGCTGGCGGAGGGCCTGAACATGGTGAACACGATCGACGCCTGCAATAAGCCGGTCGTGGCTGTAGTCAATGGCATGGCGCTGGGCGGCGGCTGCGAACTGGCGTTGTCCTGTCATCTGCGCATCGCCGCGGACAGCGCGACCTTCGGGCAACCGGAAATCAATCTGGGCATCATTCCCGGTTGGGGCGGAACACACCGGCTGCCAAAGATTATCGGCGATGGCCGCGCCCGCGACTGGCTCATGACTGGGCGCACGGTGAGCGCGCAGGAAGCGCTGGAGGCGGGGCTGGTCTCGCGAATCGTTCCAGCGGACCAGTTGCGCCAGGCGGCGCAGGAATTGGCCGATGTCTTGAAGGCCAAGCCTGCCGCAGCGATGCAGCAGACGCTCCTGATCCTTCGTGGACGCGCCCTGCGCCCGGACCGCGGTCAGGAACTGGAAGCCGCCGGCTTCGAGATCGCCGCGCACAGTCGCGATGCGGCTGAGGGTCTCGCCGCGTTTGTCGAGAAGCGCGCGCCAAATTTTACGGGCGAATGACGGAATGCCGCACAGAACCGTCTGCCGCATAGGATTGTTATTCGCCGCAGCCATCCCGGTCTTTTGGGCGTCCGGCGCGGACGCCTTCGATGCTGGCGCGGCGAAATGCGACATGACGCCGCCGGTGGGTACCCCGTTGAACGGGTATGGCGACCGGATGGGCCGCGATTCCATCGGCGTGCACGACCCGCTGTGGGCGCGATGCGTCTATTTGAGCGATGACACGACTTCCGTGTTCCTGGTTACTACGGACTTGTGCTATATCCCGCGGGCGTTGCGCGACCGTGTTCTCGAACTGGCGCCGGAAGTCGTGCCGCGCGAGCATATCATTCTCACCGCGACGCACACGCACAACGGCCCCGGCGCGATGGAAGAGCGTATTGTATTTCGTTTCGTGAGCGGGCGTTATATTCCGGAAGTCTTGGAAGCGACGGCCCGCGCCATCGTACAGGCCATGAACGACGCCTATAACGCGCGCCGGCGCGCGGGCGTGGCCTACGGCACGGGGAAACAGACTGCGCTCAGCGAGAACCGGCGGATACCGAAAGGGCCGATTGACGAACAGATCGGCGTGATCCGCGTGGATGATTCGGACGGCAACCCAATCGCCATGATCGCCAATTTTGCCGCCCATCCGACCACAGTTCCCGAGACGGACCACTACCACTTTTCCTGCGATTATCCGGGATTCTACTATGCGGAAATGGAGCGGTTGACAAACCCGGACTGCATCGCCCTGTTCCTGAATGGCGCGGAGGGCGACCAGAAAACGTCCAACCCGGAGAGCCGCGAAGGCTGGGAACGCACGGAATCGATCGGGCGTCTCTTGGCGGTCCGCGCGAAGGAAATCGCGAATCCGCTCATCTGCGGAGAAGCCACGCTTCAGGTCGGGCAACGCGAGGCGGCTTTACCGCCGACACTGGCCTCCGCGTTTCAACCCAAAGAAGTGTTTCTGCAGACGCTCGAGATCAACGACCTGCTGCTCACGTTCTTCCCGGGCGAGCCGTGCGTCGAGGTTGGCCTCGAATTGCGGAGGCGCGCCCTGGAGCGGGGCTACAAGGCGCAGTTCAGCGTCGGGCTGGCCAATGACTACCTGAATTACTTCGTGCCCCGAGCCACCTACCACCGCTTTGACTATGAATGCGGCATGAACTTCTTCGGGCCTGGCATCGAAGACTGGTTCTACCTCGAGTTCTCGCGACTGATGACCCGCGGCGAACCGGAACCTGGGGGTGAACAACCGGAACCGGTGGAATTGAAGGAACTGAACGGCGCCAAGTATGTCGTCCTCTCGGGTTCCTATGAGAGTATGGGAGCACAGCGCGGGACGGCTTTTCAGGGCGCCTATATGGATCGGTTTGACCGGTTTATTGCACAGCCAGTCACGGCGGGCAAGCTGGCGCCCGGGGCTGGCTTGGGGGTATGGACCCCCGGTTTCCTCGACACGACGCCGCTCGCGCTGACTGTACTTGGCGTACGCGCGCGGACCTTGCTCTCGGGCTTGTCGCCGGGAACCTTTGCCGAGGTGGAAGGCATTGCGCGCGGCGTAGGCCTGCCGTTTGACGCAGTCTGGCTCCTGCAGCACGCGGCCTATCTCGAAGCCTGGAGTTCCGCGCCGGAGTTCCTGGAAACGCCGTTTTGCACCATGTTTGCGGCCACAGGCGACCGCGCCGGCGCGGACAGTCTGCTGGTCGGCCGCAATTTCGACTGGCCCGCGAATGAGGCGCCCGTAGTCGTGGAAATGCGGCCCGAGGAAGGCCGGCACTTCGTGAACATCGGTTTTGCGTGGAACACAGGCGTATACACGGGAATGAACGATGCGGGCGTCGTGATTGCCATCGAACGAATGCCGTTGCTGGGCACGTCTTCCTACGAAGGCGTCGCCGTCGAAATGCTCGCACGGGACGTGCTCGCCGCCGCAACGGAATTCGATACCGCGTTGGAGATGCTGCGCGAGGCAAAGCATATTCGCGGATTCCACGTGCTATTGGCTGGCCCAACAGCAAGCGCGCCCGCCGCGGCGGTACTTGAATACGGTGAGGACGTCAAGGTCCGCGGCCCGGAAGACGGTATCCTGATGGGCGTGCCGCCGGAAGCAGGCGCCGCGGATGATGCTGCGCGCACGAGGTATTCCCGCGTCCGGGACTTGACCGGCCAGGAACGCATCATCGGGCGCACGGAACTCGAGGAGGTACTGAGCGACATGGCCGTCAGCGAGACGGGGCTCGCCCGCATCTGGAACGATCAAACCCGGCATAGCGTCATTTTCGAACCGTTGCGGCGGCGTCTGCACGTTGCTTTTCCAGATACCGGGGGCGCACGCGGGCGTTACGTGACCATGACACTGGACGAGAATCGCGTCTATGAGTGATGTTGCCCGCATCTATGTGCCGCCCAAACGTCCGGGCCGTTTCCGATTTCGCCGCCTGCGAAAGGGCAGTTTCCGCCGCAAGGGCGGCTGCTTCGGCTCGGTCTTCCTTGGGATAGTGGTCTTCCTGTTGATTTGGGCTCTTTGGACAACACGTGATTCCTACTCCATGCACGAACTGATTCCCGGCGGCCAGCATTTCGAGATTTTGGCCGGCGGCTTGCTGGACAAACGGGAGAACATCGCAGCATCGCCCGTCTGGGCGCTTGCCCCGCCGGATTCCGTCGCCGGGCAATTGCCGGAGTTGCTTCGCGGCAGTTTCGGCATGCCCGACTGGCTCTTGAACAACCTCGTCTATGACCTCTGCCATGTGAGCGGGCGCGATGCGGTTCATTTTGATGACGTACTGCTGGTAACCCGGATGAGCCGCGTGGGTTGCCTCGCCGAGAAATTCCATCGCTTCGCGGGCGTCGCGGCGGACTTTGCGGGGGGACTGGAGCTGCGGCACTTCGCTCCGGCCAATCTCTATTACGCGGTCCGCGGACGCGTACTGGTGGCAAGCCCCTCGCGGGACACCGTAATTCGTGCCGTAACGCTGAGCGCGGACAAGACGATTCGGGCCGAAGACCTCGAAAAGGGCATTGAAGAGGCGGGCGGCGCGGACCTCTACGGCCGCTTTGATTTCGAGCCGGCAGACCTGGTGGGCGAAGTGTTCACGCAGGCGGTCTTCAAGTTGCGGTTCGAACCAGCGGGGGTGGTCGCGACATTTCACGGCACACTGCGCGAGCCTTGGCGGCAGCGGCTTGCCAGTCTCCTTGAAAAGGCGGCGCCCGCCACGCTGCAAACGCCGCCTGTGGGCCTGGTTGAGGTATCGGGCGATCTTGGCAAGCCGCTCAACGAAGTGATTCTGGGCGTAATCCGGGCGGCGGACGTCTCGGGACGGACCGAAGAAGTCTGGACCGCGTGGCTGTCGGGCAAGCTGAATGCGGATACGCAGGCTCTAACCAGCGTACTGGACAATGTGCTGGGCCTGGCTGGGCCCGGCTGGCGACTGTGCCTGCGCGGCGTGGACCTGAACGAAATGTTCCCCGCGCCGGAAATAGCGGGTACGTTCGACCTGCCACCGGAACTGGGAGAAGAGGTTCTCGCGTTCCTGCCTGAACCACCGCCCGGCGCGCAGCCCTGGGCCCCCTATCCGCGGCGCCTGACTGACAGCAACCTTGTGATCGTGCCATTCATAGGCGGACCTTCCTTGACACCGGCCTTTTCCATTTACAGTGGCGGCCTTTTTGTGAGCACAAGCCGGACGCTGGCGGCCACGCTTGCAGCGTCGGGTTTCGAAAAGCAGCCGCTTGCAGAGCCCGCGAATCTCCATGTGCGCGTACGGCCGGGGCCGCTTACACAGGCCGTGGCGGACACGGGCAGGCTGCTGGCGCGCAATCACCTGTTGCGCGGGTTCACCGAGGAATCGTTCGGCCAAAGGTCTGCCGCCTGGCTGGAAAAGGCGGCACAAGTGGAAATGGTGACGTTGCAGGCCGCGCACAAGGATGGCGAAGTCGCTTTCACCCTCCGGCTTCATATGGGACAGCCCTCCGCGCCGAAATAGGCCGAGTGGCTGAGAAACGCCGCGTGTTTGATGCCGCTCAGAACCGCAAGAGAATGAGGGTCGCGGCTTCATAGGCGGCCGCGCACGCGAGCAGCAAGCCGGACCAGAGCGCAGCACCGGCCATACACGAAATGCCTCGGCGGAAGGGGCCGAGCAACGAACCGGCGGCCAACCCCCGGTAACAGTAGACCAGGTAGACACAGACCGCAAAACAGGCCAGGATGTACGCCTCGAATTCCAGCGCCATGGTAATGCAGTGATACGAATAGCCGTTCATCGTGCTGGTCCAGAGCGGCGCCATGAGGAAGCCGATGAAGGCGAAACTGGCGGCGGTTTTCAGCACGCCGATGCCGGGAATGACGATTGAAACCAGCAGGGTGAACATCAGCGTGGCCGTGATGTAGTTGTGATGGAAAGTGGCCAGCGCCGCCCGCACGACACTGGCGGAGGAATACGCCTCGCCGATGTAGGAGAGTTCTCCCTTCGCGAATATGTCGGCGACCAGGCTGGTCAACGTCATGTTCCACAGCGGCGTTCCCATGCCGGCCAGCATCGCGCCGAAGAACACGGCATATAGCGCGGCGTGCAGACCGAACCAAAAGCGGGGGCGCAGCACAATCTCGTCAAGCAGGGGCGTGCCGCCATGAATGCCTCGCTGATGCAACGTCCACCAGATTTGCGTTACCAGCAGCATCCCGCCCGCCGCCGCGCAGGCCAGGCCAATAATGCCCAGCAAACGCAGGGGAGTGCCGATTAACCCGATTCCGCTTGCGGATTCCAGAGGCGCCGGGTTCGCCTGCGAGTCCGAAGCGGTTTCATCCGCCTCATTCGCGGGAGGCGTCGCCGACGCCGCCTGGACCGCCGCGGAGCCGTCCGGGTGCAGCCAGCCTTGGGTCGCTCCGGATTCGGGCGTGAACAGGAGGCGAAACGCATCATGTTCGGGAAGCAGGTAGGCAAAGAGGAACGGTCCGGCGTAAGGGTTGATGCGTCCGACTGCTTGAAATCTCGTGCCGTCCATCGTGAACGATTCGCTGCGCGCGAGCGGCCCGGCCAGCACCTCCGCATGCCCCGGTTCCGGCAAGCGCCCGGACGCCAGGATTGTCTGCAGGTCAACCGCTCCCGTGGGAATGAAGAGGATGAACTCCGTCTTTGCCTCGTTTTCGCGGATGCTCTCGACGAGTTGCCGATAATCGGGGTCGTCTGCGGGGACGCCGTAGGCGCCTTCAATCCAGCTTGCCAGGGAAGGGAAGTTCTCAGGCGGCGCACGACGCACCATCACTGGCACGGCGCCCGCCGGGGGAGGGACGTCCTCCGGAACGAACAGGCCTTCCGCCCATGGCTGGTGCGCGACAATACGCGCTTCAATCCCCGCGCCTGCGAGAAGGATAACGATGCCAAGACCTATGAGCAGGCACGCAGGCCTCCACAGGCGCCGTCGCGGCATGAGCGGGGTCAGCGGGTTCTCGGATTCGGGCAGGAGATCCGTCATGCCGCTTCAGGCGACGCGGGCGTCAGCGCCGCAATGGTCCGGCGGAGCAGCGCCGTGAAATAGGCCTCGGCGTTTGGCCCAAACCAGGACATGAAACCGGTTTCGTACTCGAGGGGCTCGACGTTATAGTACTTATCCGGCGACAGATACCCGCAATACGCGGCGCAAAAGCCGCTTGCCCAGAGGTCGATACCCATTTGGCGCGCCCATTCCTTCCACTCCGCGCTAAGCTCGCCGCTCAGGTCAAAAGGAACACCAAAGAGGTACACGCTTCCCACGCGCACACCCTGTATCCAGCCGTCCGGCGGATTGCCCAAGAGCTTCGTCACGAAGGGAGAAAGCCGCCACTTGGTGCTGAGCGGGCGCATCTGTACGGGCGGCATGCCGAGCGCCGTGCCGAGGGAGGCCACATCCGCGGTCTCTGTATAATTCTCCGGCGCAAGCTGCGCGGCATCCGCCAGCAGCAAGCGAGCCAGGCCCGCGCCCATCGCCTCGACGCGCTGCTCGCGCGTGGGCGCTTCCGGGGCGCGCGGTCCCATGCTGCCCAGCGCGCCGCCCAGGTACACGACTTCGGCGCCGCTTTCCATCTCGAGGGTGCGCATCAGCGCGCCGGGATACTCCGCGGAGAACTCGAGCATGTCGTCATCGTAATTCGTGGGGTGCGCCGAGAAGCTGACCAGAAAACACTTCTTCCCATCATCGCGTTCCAAGGCCAGATAACTCAATTCCGAGTCTACCCCCGCATCACGGGCACGGTTTCGGATGAACTGCGGCGCGTCCACGCTGTCGTGCGCATAACGTGCCGGCTGCATTGAGGCATATGCCTCCACAATCGCCTCTGAGAAACGGGCAGCGAGCATTTCCACGAGTTCCGGATCGTACTTGCCGCCTGTAATCCGCGCCGCCAGACCCGGGCCGAAACCGCCCGGTCCGCAGTGCGTATGACTGGCGCCAAAGAGAATATCCTGTTCGGTGAGGGGCGT
>JAGMZX010000153.1 GCA_018005585.1 Candidatus Hydrogenedentota bacterium
ACATGGGCTTTGACGAATACACCGGCGACGAGAACGTAGGCGAAGGCGAGGGCGAGGGCGAGGGCGAAGGTGAAGGCGAGGGCGAAGGTGAAGGCGAGGGCGAGGGTGAGGGCGAGGGTGAGGGCGAGGGTGAGGGTGAGGGTGAAGGCGAAGGCGAAGGCGAAGGCGAAGGCGAAGGCGAAGGCGAGCCCGGTGATGTCAGATACGTCAACAAGGCCAGTGGGGGCTCCGTTCACAACGGACTCACGTGGGCAACCGCGTTCCGCGAAATCCAGGACGGTATAGACCGGGCGCGGCTTCTTGCCGTTGAGGAAGTCTGGGTCGCTGCAGGCGTCTACGACGAAGTGCGCGATGGCACAGGTTCGCTCGTGTTGCGCGGCGGCGTCTCGATATATGGCGGGTTCAGCGGCGCGGAAACGCAGCGGGACGAACGCGACTACGTGAACAATGTCACGGTCATCGATGGGTCGAAGGCCGCGGGCGGCGCGCCCGCGAGCCGGGTTGTAGTTGGCACCAGTTTTGCCAGGCTGGATGGGTTCACGATTACCGGCGGGCGGGGCGTCTCCGGGTGCGGCCTGTTCAACAATGGCGTCTCGCCCACCATCGCGAATTGCGTGTTTGCGGACAACAGGGCGGACGAATTCGGCGGCGCAATGTTCAATCTCGGCGGCGCAAACCCCGCCGTCACGAACTGCACGTTCACGGACAACAGCGCGGAACGGAGCGGTGGGGCCATACACAACCTCGAATCGTCGGCTCAGATTACCAACTGCGTTTTTTCCAGGAACCGGTCGGAACTTGGCGGCGCCATTTTCAACAATGAGGATGCCGGCGTTGCGGTTTCGGGCTGCACGTTCGAAGATAATCTGGCGGCGCGCTCGGCTGGTTCGGCGGAAGACGCGGTCTCCGGCGGCGGCGCCATTGCGAACCTGAATTCGGACCCGGTCATCGCGGACTGCGTGTTTCTGGAGAATTTCAGTGACAACTACGGCGGCGCCGTCTTCAACAACGCCGCGTCGCCGTTTATCCGGCTGTGCCGCTTCTTCGGAAACGAGTCGGAACAGAGCGGTGGCGCTGTCCTGAACCTCGGTGTACTGGGCGGCGACGTGTCGGAACGGTGCGCTCCGCGGTTCGTCAACTGCATTTTCAATCTGAATTTCGCGAGCGAATTTGGCGGCGCGGTCTTCAACTTCGGCGCGGAGGCCGCTATCAGCAATTGCACGGTCTACGCGAACACGGCGAGTTTTGGCGGCGGCATCGCCAATCTGGAAGCCGGCGCGCTGATCACCAACTGCGTGCTCTGGGCGAACCTCGGCGCGCCCATCTTCGGCGAGGCGGTCACGGCCACCGTCGCGTACTGCAACGTACAGGGGGGCTACGCTGGTACGGGTAATATCGATGCGGACCCGGAATTTGTCAATCCCACGGCTCGGAATTTCCATTTGCAGCCCGGCTCCCCGTGCGTGGACCGGGGCGGCGACACGAGCGGCGATGCCTATGGCAATGTCACGCGCGATATCGACGGCGATAATCGCGGTTACGACGGCGATGGCCAGGGCGCGGCAACGGGCGACGGGTCTGACTACGATATTGGTGCGGATGAAATGACATTGTCCGGTGAGGGCGAGGGTGAGGGTGAAGGTGAAGGCGAGGGTGAGGGTGAAGGTGAAGGTGAAGGTGAAGGTGAAGGTGAAGGTGAAGGTGAAGGTGAAGGTGAAGGTGAAGGTGAAGGTGAAGGTGAAGGTGAAGGCGAGGGTGAAGGCGAGTGCGGACTGCAAACCGTCACGGTGATCAGTCCGGCCCACAATTCGACGGTGTTTCTGCCGCAAAGCGTGGTCACGCTGCCATTCACGCTGGCCGCAGTGACCAATTGTCCGGAGGACACGTTTAATGTGCTGTACACGTTTGACGGGGCGTTTGCCGGTGCCGCGCAAGGTTCGCCGTATCCGGTGACGATCGGCAATATCGCTACGCTTGCGCGCGGCGGGCATACCGTCGTCGCGACAGCGAACGGCGCGGGCGGCGGCTTGGCCACGGTGACGGAGGAGGCGGCGTTCACGCTCCTGAACGCGCCCGCCGGCGCCGACGCGAACAACAACGGCTATCCGGACGACCCGTTTGAAATGCTGGCCGTCGCGGGCGACCGTTTCTACAACGTGACGCAGATTGCTGAGTCCGGCGATGACCGCTGCGTAGGCTCTGTGATGTGGCGCGGGCCGGGCGCGCCGGTGGCCGTGGCGCTTGCCAACCCGGAGAATGTGTCGCAGCGGATTACGGTGGTGGCGCCGGGCGACCTGCTCGAGGAAGGGGAGTTGGCGGTACTGCTGGTGACGACGGCCACCGACCTTGTGACGCTGATCGGCGCACAGCAGGCGGCGAACGTTGCGCGGCAGCCGGCGGGCGGGCTCGCGCCGGGCGCCCAATTCGCGGATATCAGCCTGCTCGTGAGCGATAACGACGGCGTAACGTTCCAGGAAATCGCGAACGCGCGCCTAGCGGCGAATCCTATTCATGTGATCATCGAGGGCGCGCAGCCGCCTTCCGGCATCGGCGTGGAACTGCATACCCATCCCAGCAACGTGGTGGATGCGCCCGCCACCGGCATCGAGTTGCGCGTTTCCGGCGGAGACTGGACCACGAACGCCGTGCGGAATCCCCAAATCAGCGGCGGACGCATCGAAGCGGACCTTGCCGCGTTGTCGATCCTGGCGCCGTTCCTGGAAGCCGGTGAAGACTTGGCCGTCATCGCCGTGGTGCCCGCGCAGGCGCAGTTTGGCCAAGTCATGATGGGCCGGTCCGCGACGAAGACCTTCACGGTCAAGAACATCGGGTCGGGCGTTTTGAATGGCGCTGCCGCGACGCAACCGCCGTTCAGCATCGTCAGCGGCGGCGCGTACAGCCTCGGCCCCGGCGTGAGCGTGGACGTGGTAGTGCGCTTCTCGCCCACTGAAGAACGCGATTATCTCGGGACCGTGACGTTCACCGGCGGCGGCGGCGCGACGCGCACCGTATTCGGCACCGGCACGACCAACAAGCTCATACGCATCTTTGGCTGCGGCGCGCAGGGGACGGCAATGGCGGAGAACCTGTGGGGCGACGCCGCCGTCTTCGTGCTGGTCGCGGGGCTGCTTGCGTGGCGTGTGCGGCGTCTGCGCCGAAACGGCTCACCGTGACAACCTAAAGGTCAGTCCAGGCATTCGAACCGGTTTTGGATGTTCTCGCGTCGGCGTATTCCAGCCCGGCGCAGGGTCTGCGCGTCTTCTGTTCGGGAAATGACGAACAAATGCAACGTATGCGGCAACAAGACATCCCGCGAAGCGCGCGGGGGTGAAGTCTTCCGTATAGAAGACGGGATGGTGCTCGGGGGCACATCCCGGCGTGCGCATACGACCGGTGCGATGACACCATGCGTGGCCATCAGACGGTGGGCCATGTCCGCGAGGCCGTCCGCCAAGGGCAACGGCTCGTCCGGAGCCTGCGCATGGAAGTCACTGCTTTTCCCTGAATACGGCGCACATTGCGTATTCAGGGTTCTTGGTCTTGCCGTCTTGCGGGACTACTCCGGCGATTGGTGCAGCGCGAATTCGGTAATGGCGGGGCACGCCGCCGCCTTCGGGATGCGCAGCCGCACTCTTGCCGTGGTCACGGGCTCGCCGCGCCAGATCCGGCGATTGCCGATGGCCGTACCCTTCGCGAATTCGAGCCACGCCGCGCCGTCCCAGCGGTCGAGGGCCCAATCGTCGACGCGCTGGCCCAATGCGAGATATTCGCGCAGGCTGACGACATTGAACGTTGCTTCGCCGCCGAGGTCCAAAACAAGTTCCGGATTCAACACGGCGTCGTCGGTGCACCAGTAGGTTGCGCGATTACCGTCGTTCACGTTGCCTGCCGCGAAGGCCGGGTCGCCCCCGCGCGTGTTGCTTGCGTCTGCTTGCGCGCCGCGCGCGAAGTCCACGCTGAAGGTGGCGTCGAGGATGCGGCGGAACTCGCGTAGCGCCGCGGCGTCGTTTTCGTGAATGCGGCCGCGCCGGTCAGGCGGCAGATTGAGCAGGAACGACGCGCCGCGGCCCACTGACGCATAATACAGTTCCAGCAGGTTTGCCGCGCTGCGCACCTTCCCGTCTTCCTTCGGGTGATAGAACCAGCCGGGGCGTATCGAGACGTCAACCTCCGCGGGCAGCCAGAATTGTCCGTCGCGATGGCCGTTCTCGCCCTCCTTATATTCCGTGCGGCCCGGGCACGGGGCCGCGCCGTCGCGCCCATGCGGCGTGTACGTGGCCCAGCACGGGTCTCCCGCGAAACCGGACTCGTTGCCGACCCAGCGGATATCGGGCCCCACGTCGCTGAACATGACCGCGCCGGGCTGCAGTTCGCGCACGATCCGCCAGGTGGCGTCCCAGCCGTAGTACGTGGCCGGGTCTATCGTGCGTTTTTCGCGCGCGCCGCCGTAATAGCCGTCGCCGCCGTTCGCGCCGTCGAACCAGACCTCGAAGATGGGGCCGTATTCCGTGAGCAGTTCCCGCAATTGGCTGCGGTAGTATTCAAGGTAACCCGGGCCGCCGTATTCCGGGTGGTTGCGGTCCCAGGGCGAGAGATAGACGCCGAATTTCAACCCGTGCCGCTGACACGCGGCGGAAAGATCGCGCACGATGTCGCCCTTGCCGCCGCGCCAGCCGCTCTGGGCCACGGTATGCGTTGTGTATTTCGAAGGCCAGAGACAAAAACCGTCGTGGTGCTTGCACGTAAGAATGAGGCCTTTCATGCCCCCCTCGCTCGCGACAGAGACAATCTGGTCCGCGTCGAAATCCGTCGGGTTGAAAACGCCGGGCGATTCGTCGCCGTAGCCCCATTCCTTGTCCGTGAACGTGTTCACGGTGAAATGCACGAACCCGTAAAACTCCAGTTCGTGCCACGCAAGTTGCCGCCCGCTCGGAACGGGCCCATAGGGCGCGGGCGGCTCCGCGCCCGGCGCGGACCCCGTCGCCGCGAAGATCAACGCACTCATGATCGCGCACCTCGATAGCAGGGAAACCATGTGTTCACACTCCCTTTTGCCGCAGCGGCCCGCCGCCTCCCGCGGCCGGCCGGCCTCAGCGATGCACCAGCCGGCCCAGCAACGGCGTGCTGACCGTGATTGCGCCGTCGGGACAATACTCTTGACAGCAGTAACAGCGGATACAGATGTGGTAATCGTGCGAGGGCGGCGTGTCCTTCCCGCCGCGGAAATCGACCGCCTTGGGCGATACGGGGCAGACCTGCACGCACGTGCCGCAACGGCTGCACACGGCCGTGTTGATGACGGGCCGCGGCACGATGGTCTCCCGCATCACGCGGGCCAGCAGCCGCGGCAGCGCGCCCTTCGCGCCTTCACGCCTGCGGTCCACCTGAAAGCCGCGCTGGATGAACGAATCGAGCGGCGCGCCCGCGACCTCCGTGTCCGCGCAGGCGCCAAGCCCGGTCTCGACGCCCTGGCGGACCGTCGGGACCAGTGCGGGGTCGAGATCGACCATTTGCGCAGCGGCGGCGTCGATGGCGACCGGGTCGTCGGAAAGCAACAGTGCGCCCAGCGGCACGGGCGTTCCGTTGCGGGGGCCATTGCCTTCCATGGCGAGGACGGCGTCCATGACATAGAGGCGCGGCTTCACAAAACGGGTCACATCGGCGAGCATCCGCGCGAAACGGTCGAGTTCCGGCAGGCGCGCGTGGAATTCGCCCTTCAGGAAGCCCGGGATGCAGCCGAACTGGTTTTTCACCGCTCCCGTGATCCGGGTCAGCGCGTGCGTCTTGAGTTTGGGCAGCGAAATGACGCCGTCCGCGCTCAAGACGCCCTGCGCGATGGTGAACTGCTTGATCAAGTGGCCTTCCGGAAAGGAAACCGTCTTTGACGACATGAAATCCGCCAGCGCCACGCCGGTCGCTTCCGCAACACTCACCAGGCCCGCGCGCCGCGCAGCGCTCTCCGGCCGGCCGAAACCCGGGGAATCGCCGTAGGACAGCTGCGCGCCACACGCGGCAAAGCGGCGCGCCACGGCCTTGAACACCGCCGGATGCGTCGTGACCGCCTTTTCCGGCGCCGCGCCCGCGAGCAGGTTTGGTTTCAGGAGCAACCGCTCGCCGGGGCGCACGAACCGCTCGACCCCGCCCAGCAGCGACAGGCCTTCGTCAATCGCCGCCGCGACACGGCTCTCGTCGTAATCCTTGCAGGCCACCAATGCCACGATACTCACGGCGCCGGCTCCCGTTCACCTGGTTGAGAACGCACGAAATATCCTCTCATGCCCGGGGCTTGAGCCGCCACGTCACCGCCAGCAGCGCGATCGCCGCCACGGTGGACGCGAGGATCGCCGCGATGACGGCGGCCCAGGCGGTCTCCTTGCCGTGCGACGCCTGCAATACGTCGAGCAGTTTCCCGAAGCCCGTCGCCTGCACGGTGCGGCCGATGTAGCCGAACAGACCGATAAAGCCGGCCGCGGTGCCGATGGCCTTCTTGCCGGTCAGGTCGAGGGCAATGATAACGATGAAATTGATCACCGGGTAGATGAACAGCCCGATCGATACAAGCATGAGCATGTCCAGCCAGAGAAAACCCGCGGGAATGAACAGGATCGCGGTGAACGCGCCGAGGATCGGCACGAGGCACAGCACGGCGATCATGCCGCGCCGGCCGCCCATCTTGTCGGAAAGCCAGCCGAGCAGAATGGTTGACGGGATGCCGCCGAACTCGAGCGCGGTCTGGGCCAGGCCGCCGCCGGTGACCGTGGCTTCCTTCATTTCGCGCAGGTACATGGGCCCCCAGTCCAGCATGCTGTAGCGCGTGATGTAGGCGAAGAAGTTCGCGAAGGCGAGCAGCCAAACGTACTTGTTGACCAGCACGTAGTCGAAAAGCAATTCCTTGAAAGTCAGTTCGCGTTCCGGTTCGCCGCGCTGGCCGTGAAATTCCGGGTAGTCCTGGTTGTACTCCTCGATGGGCGGCAGACCGACGGACTGCGGTGTGTCGCGCAGCCGCACAAGCAGGTACGCCACGCCCAGCAGGCACAGCGCGCCCGGCACATAGAACGCATATTCCCAGCCGCCAAAGCGGGATGCGGACCAGCCCGCCAGATAGCCTGCGATGCCGCCGCCGACGTTGTGCGCCGTGTTCCAGATGCTGAAGGTCAGGCCGCGCTCCCGTTCGCTGAACCAGTGGCCCATCGAGCGCCCGCACGGCGGCCAGCCCATGCCCTGCACGAACCCGTTGAGCGCCCAGAGCGTCATGTGCAACGGATAGCTCGCCATCGCGCCGAACGCGAAATTGCACAGCGCCGTCAGCAGCAGCCCGCACGCCATGAAGATGCGCGGGTTGCTCCGGTCGGACAACGCGCCCATGATGAACTTGCCCAGACCGTAGCTGATGGCCGTCGCGGCGAGGATATTGCCAATCTGCGAATGGTCGTAGTGCAGCGCCCCTTCGATGTCCTTCGCGACCACCGACAGGTTGTTGCGCACGAGGTAGAACGCGGCGTAGCCGAGGAACGTGGATTCCATGATCTGCCATCGAAACCGCGGATACGCCCGCCGCACCTCGCCGTCCGGCAGTCGCGGAATATGCGGCGCGGGCGCAAACGCCCGCCGCAGATAATCCAAAGACATGATGCTGGTCCTCCACCCGGGCCCGGTGTCTTGCGCGACATAGTCCGCGTTTTAACGCCCGCAATGCAAGCCGGCCGCTGGCGTCCGCACCGCCGCTTCTGCTATCACGGTCTCCGCGCGAGGCGGGCATTGAACCCAAACGGGGAGGGCCTGCCCATGACGCTGCTCTTGTGCGCCGCGAAGCGGAACGCGTTTCAGTCCGTCACAGGAGAGCGTTATGAATGGTGAACACGTGTGTTTGCTGCCGCGGGTATCCAGCGCGGGCAGGGAAAGGAAAGCGCCGTGACCAAGAAGAAAGAAGCCAAGCCGGAGAGGAATACGGGCAAGCCGCGCTGCGGCCTGTGCGGAAAGACGAAGAACCTCACGAAGACGGACTGTTGCGGGCATTGGATTTGCGACGACGAGCACAAATACGTGATGTTCTCATATGCGCTCAACAGTTGCCACCGGAACCACTCGCGCTACACGCTTTGCGCCCATCATTTCATAGAAGGCCACAAGGGCGATTGGAAGACCTGCAAGAAGTGCCGGAAATCGTTCAAAACGGAGATGTACGTGTGGTACGGCACCAACGAATTCAACTTTGAGGTTCTCGAGAATCCGCCGGCATACCAGCCGACCCATTGCGCGCGGTGTAACGCCGTCATCAGCCTGGGGACAGACGGCTATTCGTTCGGTGCCGAGGGGTATCTCTGCGAGGACTGCACACAGGCAAGATTCCTGGACGAAGCAAAGGAGGAGAAGCCCTGACGACTGGGCGTGTTTTCCTCGCCGAAGTCAAAAACACAGGGGCGAGGATGCCCTCGCCCCTGCCTGTGGGTTCGTCTTCGTCAGGGCGCGCAATTCACGATTGCATTACGCGGTGACTCATGCCCCGTTCAGATGCCGCTGGCGTCTAGCCCCACAATCATCCACACGCCGTTCTCTTGCTTTGCTTCGAACTCGAAGACCGCGCTGCCGAAAGCACCTTCGACTTCCACGGGATAGAGAATGATCGTGTCGCCGTCCTTCTCCACCTCGGTGTCGTCAAAATTGATTTCGAGGCCGTCCAGGAAACCCATGCTGGCGGCATTGTCGAGGAAATCGCGGAGCCCTTCCTTGTCGCCCAGCTGATAATGCTCGAAGTCTTCCGAGATGTTCTTCATCATCCCATCGATGTCGCCCTTCTGCGCGGCCTCGACGAAGCCCGCGACTTGAGTCTTGGCGACTTCAAGCGGGTCCTGGTCCGCCGCCGCAGCAGCCTGGCCCGATTGCGCGGTCAACTGAGACAGCAACAAATACAGCGCCGCCTGCTGCTCCGGCGTGAGCTGGTCCACGAGTGCATGCAGTTTGGCTTCGACCCCGTCTGCGTCCGCGGAATCGGCTTTGGCCGCGCCGCCGCACACCATCAGGTAACACCCCAGACATCCCGCCGCTAGCACCAATGCGAATCCGGCCAACCGACGCTTTGCCATGCTTCCTTTACCTCCGTTGATTTTTGCGTCTTGTTCGAAGGTTCCTGTAACCTTCGGCGCATTGGACCGGACACGCCGCGTCCAGGATTCACCCAATTCCGGGAGACCAGAATGCGTTCCTCAACACGTTCCTGGGCGGGTCCCGACTACGCGATTGCGATGCTGGTCATGGGCCTGATGGGCGCCTTTTACTGGGCCATTCGCGGGACCACCGGCTACGGCGGCGAGACCGGCGGCATGCTGGCGGGGTTCGGCTGGGCGCTGCTCTGGTATCTCTTCTCTCAATACGGAGACGGCGCCGCGCGACGGCCCTACAACCGGCCCTGGGTGCTGCTCGCGATTACCCTGGGCATTGCCTTCGGGGGGCTTACGGGCTACGGCGTGTACATTTCGTGGCTGAATGGGCGGTTTCACCTGAACTATCCGGAAGGGCTCCGCGATGTGCCCGCCTGGACCGGCTACGCGATGCTGTTCCTGTGTGGCCTGCACTGGGGCGGCAACACGGGCTGCTTCCTGGCGTGGTGTGCGCCGCGGCGGCCCCTGCGCGGCACGGACTGGGCGTTGCGCATCGCCTCGGGCGCGGTCGGCGCGGCGGCGGCCTGCGCAATTGTGCGGCTGTTCCCGCAGTGGTTCCTGCCGTACTACGCGGAGGGCATTTACGCCGTGCCGGAGAACAAGACGTGTATCCGCGCGCTGGACTCCGTGCGCAACATAGCGCCGCACGTGGGCATGGTCCTGGGTTTCCTCGCCTACGAAATCGCGCGCGGCGACCGCCGCGCCGCGGCCATGATCCTGACCGTGGCGCTCGGCTTCGCGGTCCCCTTCACCGCCGGCGGGTATTGGCAGACGATGCACGATTCCGCGTTTCCGATCGACTGGTGGAAGAACTGGGAGATGACCATCGGCCTGGGCGGCGGCCTTTCGCTCGGGCTGGCGTTCTGGCTGTTCAACCGGCCGGCGGATACGCCGCCCCCGGCGCCGGGCCCCGCCGCGCGCGCGTTCTTCCGCTCCGGTATTTTCCTGTGGTTCGCGTCGATCAACGTGGTCCAGGGCGCATACGACGGATGGTGCGAACTCCACAAAGTGGATACTTCAGCGGCCGGGTACGGCGTGCTGCTGTTTCTCAGCGTGATTCCCGTCATCGCCGCATGGCTCTGGCGCCGCCGCAACGAAACGCCGGAAACCGCACACGGCCCGTATCGCCTGTCTGCGCGCGCCATTGCCGGTTTCCAGGCGTTCATCATCGCCGCCGGAGTGCTCGTCAGCATCCCGGCCGAGTGGCGCTTCGCCAACACGTTCCTCCTCAGCGCTTACGGCGTATACCTCGGCGGGAGTCTGCTTCTTTTCGGCATGCTGCGTTGCCGGTCCGGCATGGGCCGCAAGAAGCGGCGGGATGCGGCAGATTGACCTGCAACGCGCGTCTCCTGCTATGATGAATGGGCGGGGGCGCGATCCTGTGCCGGGGGAGGCGGGGGCTGTTTCGGTAGCAGGTTCGTCTGGTCCCCGCGGGCGCACAGAAGGAGGGCGGCGCACATGGGTTCGGACCGCGTGATGCTGATGATCGGCAGGCTCGAAATCCTCACGCGCGAGGCGGAACGGCTCGCTTCGCACAATCCCAGCGTGGGCAACATGCCGCAGGGCGGCATACGTTCCATGTTTGTTTCGGACGACGACCGCGCCGACGATGCGCGGTTCGAATCGCTGCTGTCCGAGGCGTCCGGCATCATCTACAGTATCGGGGACGTGTTTCAGGCCTACGGCATCAGCGTGGAAGACGCCCGCGTGTCCGAGGCCTTCTACGACGTCCGCTCCGCGCGCGACGCCGTCAGCGCCATGCGCCGCGCCATCGGCGCGCTGCGCGCCAAGGCGATGCTGCTGCCGTGACGGAAACCGCGGGGTCTCAGGAAGCGATTGAGGGGTAGGAACAGTGCCAAAACGCCGCGCAGTCATCGTGGGAGTCAACGGACACGAAGGCTGGGACTTCATGCCGCTGAAGTATGCGGTGCAGGACGCAAGCCGGATGCACGCGCTGCTCCAGCGGATTGATGAGACCAGCCCGTTCGATGATATTGAATTGCTGCTGGACCCCTCGGACCATGCAGTCCGTCAAGCGGTTATCCGCGCCGTGAAAGGGAACAAGCCGGGCCGGGCCCTGGGTCCGGGCGACCTGTTCGTATTCTATTTTTCCGGCCATGGCAAGCGCGAGCGGGGCGGCAAATACCTGATGCTGTGTCCTCAGGCGGAACGGACGGTGCTCGAGTCGCAAGACACGAACGGTACGGTTACGGATGCGTTCCTGAAGAACATCGTGGCGGAAGGGTCGTTCGACTGCCTTCTCGTCTATGACGCGTGCAGAAGCGTGCTTGAGGTTCCGGCGCAGGGCATGAAGGACGGGGCTCCGGCCAAGAGGCTGATGGACGGCGAGCGAAACCTGAAAGACACGGTGGCGGCGCGCAAGACCAAGGGCAAGGGCGTCTGCGCGACGGTCTATTCCTGCCGCGACGGCGAGCAGGCGTGTGAACTGGAGAAGCTGAAGGGGGGACTCTTCACCTGTTCGTTCGAGGCGGTGGTCCGGCGCCGGCTCAGCGCGGGCGACCGGGTGCATATCGACAATGACCTCGTTCTGAAAGAAGTATTCGCGCAAATGAAGAGCTATGGAGGCGCTGAGGCACACGCGCCGGGTTTCCACTGCGAAGGCGGCGACGGGATTGTCCTTGCGGAGGGCGCGCAGTCGGACAGCCGATTCAAGCCGGCGGCCCCGGTTTCGGGCCGGGTGGTGGTGCTGGAGCCGCCGCGCCTGCACATCACGACGCGTCCTTCGGGCGCGCGGGTCTGGGTGGATGGCAAGTTCCAGGGGGCTGCTCCGGCGGCCGTGGCACTCGATGCGGGCCAGCACGCCGTGCGCGTGGAACAAGAAGGTTATGCGGCCTGGGGGCGGCGCATTCAGTTCGACGGGCAGGGCGACGCGTCGCTGGAAGTCGCGCTCGTGGCGCTGCCGCAGGAGCCGGAGCCGGGCGAGGTGCGGGTGTTCGAGGGGGGCGAGTTTGCGTGGATACCGCCGGGGACCTTCGAGATGGGCTCGAAGCTGAGCCCGGAGCGGGTCATCGCTACGTACGGCGGCAAGGCGGAGTGGAAGCGGTTTCACGAACGCGAACACCCTCGGCATACGGTGACGCTGACGCGGGGATTCTGGCTGGCGACGAAGGAGGTGACGGTGGGGGAGTTCCGGGCCTTCGCGGACGCGGCGGGCTACCAGACGGACGCCGAGAAAGGCGGCTCGGGCTGGACTTACGGCCTCGAAAAAGGTGAATTGCAGGATACGAAGGGCGCGTCGTGGCGGAATCCGGGCTGGGCCTTGGAGGACCGTCAGCCGGTGGTGCTGGTGAGTTGGAAAGATGCGGTGGCGTATTGCGAGTGGCTGAGCCGGAAGACGGGGGAGACGTACCGGCTGCCGACGGAGGCGCAGTGGGAGTATGCGTGCCGCGCGGGGACGGATACGGAGTTCTGGTGGGGCGACCGGATGGAGGACGGCCGGGGCTGCCTGAACGGCGCGGACGAGACGCAGCTGCCGAATGGCCGCCAGTGGACCCCCCGTTTCCCCTTTGCCGATGGGTACTGGAATGTGTCGCCGGTGGGGAGTTTCAAGGCGAACCACTGGGGTCTGTACGACATGCACGGGAACGTATGGGAATGGTGCTCCGACTGGTATGGGGATTATCCGTCCGGCTCCGTGACGGACCCTTCAGGCCCGCCGTCGGGCAAGTACCGGGTGGTGCGTGGCGGCTCGTGGGGCGACCTTCCCGGACTCTGCCGTTCGGCGGCTCGCTACGGCGTCGCCCCGGGCCTCCGCAGCGCGGACTCCGGGTTGCGATTGTTGCGGACTCCGTAACCCTGTGTACTGTAGCCCTGTTGCCCTGTGCTCTTTTGCTCTTTACACTCCGTGGCACGGGCGTCCCGCCCGTGCGGGTCCATGACAGGGGTTTAGGAGCATGGTCCCCGCTTTCGCGGGGATGATGCCCATGCCACGGGGTGTGACTCCCGCTACGGGGCGGCCGCGTTATGCGGCCACTACGTCGGCCGCGACGAGGCCGTATTCCCAACGGTCTTTGTCGAGGCAGAAGAGTTTCGGCCGGTTGGGCGAGACCTGGCCGTGGAAGCTGGGCCCGCGCGAGGGGCTGCGCGACAGCAAATCGCGGCCCTGAAGTTTCGCGTGAAGGTCCTTGAGCTGGAGGTCGACATCGTCGGCCGTAAGGACGGCGAAGAGGTACTCGCGGTGCCCGGTTTCGACTGTGAGGGGCCCCATTTCCCTCCATTCCGGCAGCGCGGCGCGGGCGAGGAATTGGTCGGAGGGGATGTGGAACACCTGGCCGGCGCGCACGGCGTTGTCCGGAAATTCGGCGGAAGGGGCGAGCTTGAGGCACGTGCCGCTGGTGCCGAAATTGAAGAGATGCAGATAACCGCCGCACGGCACGCCGCCCTCGATTTCGACATATTCGCCCACCCGGAGCGCGCCGTCGCGCTGCATGATGGGCGGTTCGCCGGTTGTGCCCTGGGGCGCAGGTTTCGCTTTCGGACCCGCCGCGGAGAGGGCCGCCGCGTCCCTGCAGATGACGCCGCGTTCCCCGCCGCCGGGCATCCAGTGGACCAGGTGCAGTTCGACCGCGCCCGTTACGCCCTTGAGCTGTTCGACGGTTTTCAGGAAACTGCGGATAT
>JAGMZX010000154.1 GCA_018005585.1 Candidatus Hydrogenedentota bacterium
CGACGGCTGGTCCGCCGAAGAATTGTTCGAAGCCTATCCCGAACTGTGCCCGGAACACATCCGCGCCGCGCAGAGCTATGCGGCCGCCTGCCTCGCATCCGACGAGGCCGTATTCCTTGCCGGAAAAGCACCGTGAAAATACTGGCCGACGAGAATATCGAACCATTTCTCGTTGGTTAGTTGCGCGGACAAGGCCATGACGTGCTTAGTGTCCGCGAAACAGACCGGGGCGCGTCTGATACCGACGTGCTTCGCATGGCCGCGGAGTCGGACCGGGTATTGTTGACCGCCGGCAAGGACTTTGGAGATCTCGTGTTCCGGCAAGGGCGCGGCGCCGCGGGCATCATACTGCTTCGCCTGCGCACCGTGTCTCGCCAGGAGTCCTCCATTTTGTCCAGCAGCATTTTGCCGCCATGGAACGCGCGGCGCCCGGACACTTCGTCACAGCCACCAGCCGCGCCCTGCGCGTACGCCCGCTGCTGCCGCGCGATGACGGGTAATCGGCGGCTGTCGCGTACCGGGCCCTTGCCATGCGGGGACCACTCTTCGTATGGACATTATCCTCAGGAGAACGGGCGGCATGCGTCACCCACACCGCCAATGTTCAGGCGTGTCCACGTATCCCCTCCGGACCGGATTCTCAGGGACGTACGCGGTCTTCTGAGACAACATCTCGTCGCCCTGGATAAGCGGCGGATGCGTCCCTTCCTGCCAGACCTGGTATCGGGAGCGCAGGGAGGGGGACAGGATAATACAAAGCAAAGCTTTTCAGAAAAATGCGTTCCCAAGTGCAACTTCGGAACGAGTTAAAACGAGCCAAACCCCTGTTGCCGTTACGGTTCGCCGGCTTGTTCCCGTTCCGGGCCGCTGCGCGGCAGTTCGTGGGATCGCTGTTCCACGAGCCGCCAGCCAAGACGCCGAGCCCCGCTTGTCGCAAAAAAAATTTGATCGCGCGCTCCGCGCGCGACAAGGGTAAAGAGCAAAAGAGCACAGGGCAACAGGGCTACAGTACACAGGGTTACGGAGTCCGCAACAATCGCAACCCGATGAGCGTGTAGCGGTAGCCCGGGGGGTCGTAGTAGCGATACGCTGAACGGCAGCCTCTGGGAGAGTTGACCCACGAGCCGCCACGCACCACCCGGCGCTCGCCAGACGCCGGGCCTGAAGGGTCCGTCACGGAGCCGCTCGCGTAGTCCCCAAACCAGTCCGAGCACCATTCCCAGACGTTCCCGTGCATGTCGGACAGACCCCAGCGGTTCGCCTTGAAACTCCCCACCGGCGACACGTTCCAGTACCCGTCCGAAAACGGGAAGCGGTAAGTCCACTGCTTTCCGTTCGGCAGCTGCGTCTCGTCCGCGCCGTTCAGGCGTCCCCGCCCGTCCTCGGCGCGGTCGCCCCACCAGAACTCCGTATCCGTACCCGCGCGGCACGCATACTCCCACTGCGCCTCCGTAGGCAGCCGGTACGTCTCACCCGTCTTCCGGCTCAGCCACTCGCAATACGCCACCGCATCGTTCCAACTCACCAGCACCACCGGCTGACGGTCCTCCAAGGCCCAGCCCGGATTCCGCCACGACGCGCCCTTCGTATCCCCCCACTGACCCGTATCAAGACTGTACGTATAACCCGAGCCGCCTTTCTCAGCGTCGGTCTGGTAGCCCGCCGCGTCCGCGAAGGCCCGGAACTCCCCCACCGTCACCTCCTTCGTTGCCAGCCAGAATCCCCGCGTCAGCGTCACCGTATGCCGAGGGTGCTCATCCTCGTGAAACTCCTTCCATTCCGCGTCGCCGCCGTACGTCGCGATGACCCGCTCAGGGCTCAGCTTCGAGCCCATCTCGAAGGTCCCAGGCGGTATCCACGCAAACTCGCCGCCCTCGAACACCCGCACCTCGCCCGCCTCAGGCTCCTTCGGCGGAGGCGGCGGTGGCGGGGGCGTCACCACCACCGGCGGGCGAGGCGCTTGCGTGCCGGGGCCGGTGGCGTACGGACGCGCCAAGATGATGTCGCCGGAGATGTCGGAGAGCAGGCGCGGGTTTTGGCTCTTGCCGGTGCGCGCGGCCCAGCGCCGCGTTTGCTCGAAGGTGTAACGGCTGATTTCCAGCGCCGATATCCGGCCGTCGCCGTCGCTGTCGGCCTCGCCGCGGAAACCCTGCAGCAGAAACCACGTGAACGCGCCGTGGCCCTGGTCCTCGTACTCGTGAGACAGTTCGTTCACCTGGCACGACGCGATGGTGATGCGGCCCTCGGAAAAACGTTCGATATCCGACATCATGCCCCGTGTCATCGTGGGCGTGTTGCGGCCCGCGCCCGAGTGGCACGCGTCGAGGATAACCAGCGACCTTTTCGCGGCGGAGCCGTCCAGCTTCTGCTCGAACAGCGCGAAGGGCAGCGCGGTGTTTTCCAGGTCGCCCTGGCGCGCGTCGCCCGGCACGAGATAAAGCCGCCCTTCGACATCCACGCCGTGGCCCGCGAAATAGACCAGCAGCGAATCCTCGGGGCCCGCAAGCTGCACCCACTGCCCGAGCACGGCCAAGATGTTGTTGCGCGTGGGCCGGTGCATCGGGTCCGGCGCGCCGTCGCACAGCAGCACGACGTTATCCGCGGGGAAACCCTCCGGCGCGCCGGTCAGCACATCGCGGACGGACGCCGCGTCGCGCACCGCGTTCGGCAGGTCGCCGAACGCGCTGTCCTCGTAGTCGCCCACGCCGACGAGCACCGCCCACTTCTGCGGCGCGGGTCCGGCCGCCGTGCCCCCGGAACCGCGCTGCGCCGCGGCGCCGGCGCACGCCAGCGCAAGACACAGAAGACAACAGATAAGGCGCCCCCGGTTCATGCGTCTATCCTCCGGTAACGCCCCTATATATACCATGCCGGTGTCGCGTGCTCAAGGGCCGGCGAGGCGCATGCCCTTCTTGCACGGGCGGGACGCCCGCGGCGCCGTGGCATGGGCATCTTGCCCATGCTTTCGGCAAGGCAAGGGCCGGGGCTGACCTTCGGCGTTGACCTACCAGCCCGCCCCGGCCGGTTCTTTCTTTGGACGGCGCACGCGCCGTCGCGGGAACAGGTCTGGACTCCCGGCGCACACTCGCGCGGTTCCCGCCGCGCGACTCCGGCTATCAGGAGCTCGCAACAATCGCAACCCGTTGTTCGTGTTGCGGTTGTCCGGGGTGTCGTTGTTGCGATTCGCTGAACGGCAGTTTCTGGGATTGTTGTTCCACGAGCCGCCACGCACCACCCGGAGTGCCTGTCCCTTCTTCAACCCCTGACAAAAGGCAGGGAGTCGAATACCCGTTCGCGCAGGCGCCACGTGTCTCCGTAAGCGGCGTGCGCATTCCAACTCTGGAGCGATTCCTTGACCCCGGCCCAGGAAATCAAGCCCCTGCGATAGTCTTCCTGCATCTGGCGCATGCGGCGCCGGGCCCGCCGCAGGTTGTCCTGGCGCAGACGGACACGGTCCGGCAGCACGCGAAAGCCCAGGAAATTAACCCCGTCCGCAACTTCCAGAATCTGGGTCTTTGCCCGATGCAAGCGCAGTCGCAATGCGGCAAGCGACGCATCCAGCGCGCCGCGCGCCTCCTCCAATTCCCGTGGGTCATCAGAGAACAACGCGATGTCGTCCACATAGCGCAGATAACGGCGGCCCCCGTAGGCGCAGGCCAAGCGATGGTCCACGCCGTTCAGGTAAACGTTCGCCCATAATTGGCTGGTGAGGTTGCCGATAGGCAGCCCGTGGCGGCGTTCCGCGGGCGTCAACAGGCTGTCGCCCTCGAAGTAGATGCCTGTTGGCTCCTGTTCGTTGCTGTGGTCCAGAATCAGTTCAATCAGCCACAGCGTGTCCGGGCACTTTATTCTGTGCCGGATGATTGCCTTGAGCACGCAATGGTCCATGCTTGGGAAATACTTCTCGACGTCGGCGCGCAGGCAGTAGCGATACCGGCGCGCCAGGGACACGAAATGGTCCAGCGCCTTGTGAGAGCCTTTGCCTTTCCGGTTCGCGTAACAGGAATCGATGAACGCGGCGTCGAACACGGGCTCAATGATGTTGCAGAGGGCGTGGTGCACCACGCGGTCTCGGTAGGGCGCCGCGGAAATGAAGCGGCGCTTCGGTTCGAAGATTACGAAGGTACGATACGGCCCGGGGACGTATGTCTTGTTTCGCAGTTCGTCACGCAGGCCGTGAAGCTGGCCTTCGAGCCCGTAGTTGAAGGCAAGCACGTCCTCGCGAAACCGCTTCGAACGCTGGGCGAGCCGCGCGGCCTCGCACAGGTTCTCGAACGCCGTTACCCGCCAGAAGAGGCTGCCAACACGCTTCATTGCTGCTTTCTCTGTTGGCGAATCCAGCCGCCCAGGCTCTCGCCGATTTCATTGATGCCGCCCGTGGCGTATTCATAGCGCCGGACGTCGAGCAGGCCCAAGTCTCTGCACATGCGGATGAGATAACGCACCACGTCCAAGTCCGCGTTGATTTCCTCGAGCAGCCCCAGCTTGTCACGCCGGTATCGGGCACGGATCAGCTTTTCCAGGATGTCCAGCAAGCGCGCCTCGATACGGTCGCCGAGCACAAACCGGTAGTCGCGCGGAAACGCGTTGACCCGCGGAATCAACCATAAGAGCAGGTCATAAGACCGCTGAATTATGGGCAGTTCTTGTTCGGTCATGGAACGCCAAAAAATTTTGATCGCGCGCTACGCGCGCGATAAGGGTAAAGAGCAAAAGAGCACAGGGCAACAGGGCTACAGTACACAGGGTTACGGAGTCCGCAACAATCGCAACCCGTAGCCCGCGAGGCGGCTGCCCGGGGTGACGCTGATGCGACGCGCCGAACGGCAGCTTCTGGGAGCGTTGCCCCACGAGCCGCCACGCACCACCCGGTACTCGCCCGATGCCGGGCCCGCAGGGTCAGTCACGGAGCCGGACGAGTAGTCTCCATACCAGTCCGAGCACCATTCCCATACGTTTCCATGCATGTCGTGCAGGCCCCACGCGTTCGACGGAAAACTGTCCACTACCACTGTTTTCTCCCGATAGACACCCTTACGGCCATTACCGTAGGTATCGTTGCCGTCGTAGTTCGCCTGCTCCGTTGAAATCGTCTGACCAAAATGGAATGGCGTCGTCGTCCCCGCGCGGCACGCATACTCCCACTGCGCCTCCGTCGGCAGGCGGAAACCGCCCCCGCTCACGCGGCCGTTCAACTTATCAAGGAACTCCTGACAATCCTCCCAGGATACGGACTCCACCGGCAAACGCGGGTCGCCCTTGAAACCGCTCGGGTTGTTTCCCATCCCCCGCTCCCATTGACCCTGCGTCACCTCGTACTTGCCCAGCCAGAAGCCCCGCGTAAGTGTAACTTGATGCTGCGTCTCATCGTCATCGCGCTGCGCCTCGCTCTCCGGGCTGCCCATCGTGAACGTCCCCGGAGGGCACCAGACCAGTTCCAGCGTCACGCCGCCGCCGAGGTCCACCGTCTGCACGTCGCCGGGCTTTGGCTGGCCGGTCGTGACCGTCACCTGCGGCGGCTGGGCGGGTTGGGTCACCGACGGCGGACGCGTAGGCTCCGGCGGCTGCACGACGCTGACCTTCGCCAGCACCACCGGCTTCTGCGTCCACTTGCCCGGCTCGATGCTCACCGTTTCCGTATGGTCTTCGTAGCCCTCGGCGCGAACCGTCACCTGCGCCGTGCCCGCGGGCAGGTTCGATTGCTCGAATGGCTTGGACGACGTCGCCGTGCCCGCTTCGCGGCCGTCCACATACACCGTCGCTCGTGGCACATTCACCGCCACCTGCAGATGCCCCAGCAGCGACGGCGCCACAGGCGGCGGCGGCGCATCGGACGACGCCGGTCCGGGGCCGCCCGCAGGCGCCCGGAAATAGAAACTCCCCGTGAGCGAGGTGCTTTCCCAGGGTTTCTGTGCGCTGGCGGTCGTCTGCAATACCTCCGCGCGCACGCGCTTGAACACTTCCTCGACGGGCAGGCCCGGCACCTGTAACTGTTTGAGCAGGCTTGCGGTATAGACGCTGTTCGCGCCGCTGCCGTCCTCGGCCACCTTGCCCGGGCTGGTCGAATATGCGATGAGACAGCCCACGGCGACGTCCGCGGCGTTCATCGATGCGAGCCCCGCGGCGCCCGTGCGGAAATTGCGCTCAAAGGGGTTGTTACGGCAGGCGTCAAGGATGACGAGGCTCACGCCCGCGCGGGCGCTTTCCATGCGCACCAGCACGCGGTCGGCATCGACGCATTCGTAACGCGCGTCCTTCTCCGCTTTCATGGCCGCATCGACGGGAACGAGGTAGTTGCGTCCTTCGACCTGAAGGCCGTGGCCCGCATAGTAAAAGAGCGCCGTTCCACCTTCACCGATATGGTCTCCGAACGCGTCGATAGCCTCCTCTATCGCGCGCAGCCCCGCATCGGTCTTCAACGTGACCTCGAACCCGCACGCACGCAGCGCCTCGGCCATCGCGTTCGCGTCATTGACCGGGTTGCGCAGCGGCGCGGACGCATAGGCTGAATTGCCGATGACCAAGGCGACTCGCGCGCCGCTCGAAGCCGCCACCGGCGGCGCGGCCGTGCCCCCGCCGCCGCGGTCCTGTGCGGCGAAGACCGCACCGCAGATAAGAAACAGCCCCAGACACGCATATACGGAACACCCGAAGCGACACATAGTCTGCAACACCTCATCTTACGCGCAATGCGCACCCTTCGAGGCTTGTCTCGCCGCAAAGCATGACCCGCGTGGAGTACAAAAAGAGTTGTTTCGGCCGACAAGATACCCGTCCAACGTTCCCGCAGACACGCTGTTTCCACCGCACATCTTGAAGGGTGGGACGCGAGACGCTAGGGAACAATTGTTGCGTGGTGGATGAAATCCAGACGCGGGAAATTCTCTTTAAGGTAAAACGCTCCTTCCCTTCGGATACGTCCCTGATCGGGGCGCTCTCCGTATTCTGCGTTGATCGCCTTGACAACGTCCATGCCTTCTACAATTTCGCCAATAGGGGCGAAGCCCATGCTGTCCAGCTTCGCGTTGTTACCTATGTTAATGAAAAGCTGCGTCGTGCGTGTGTTTTCGCCACCCGACGCGAAACTCACCGTGCCGGCCGCGTTCGTTTGTCGAACTGGGTCGTCGGGCAGCTCAGAATCGTCCCACTGCGCTCCAACTTGCGGGTCAGCTGGAATTCCAAATTGGATGACGAACCCAGGCACGACACGAAAGAATGCCGCTCCGTCGTAGAACTGTCTGCAAACCAAGTCATAAAACCGCTGGGCTCCAAGAGGTGCCCATTGCTTGTGGCATTCGATGACAAACACGCCCTTACTGCATTCGACTCGAACCCGGAACACATCAGACGTGTTTTCCGACGCAACCACCGCGGGCTGGCGCGTAGGTTCCGGCGGTTGCACGACGCTGGCCTTGGCCAGCACCACCGGCTTCTGCGTCCACTTGCCCGGCTCGATGCTCACCGTTTCCGTATGGTCTTCGTAGCCGTCGGCGCGCACCGTCACCTGAGCCGTGCCCGCGGGCAGGTTCGACTGCTCGAACGGCTTGGACGACGTCGCCGTGCCCGCTTCGCGACCGTCCACGTACACCGTAGCTCGCGGCGCATTCACCGAGACCTGCAACCCGCCGACGAGCGGCGCGGCATCCGGCGGCGGCGGCAATGCGGCCGTGGTCGTTGCCGTTTGCGGCTCCGTGAAATAGAAGCGCCCCACCAGCGAGGTGTTCTCCCAGGGGATTTGCGCGTCGTTGGTCTGACGCGACACATCGGCGCGTACGGACTTGAATACCTCTTCCACGGGCAGCCCCGGCTGCCGCAGGTACTGCACCAGGTTCGCCGTGTAAACGCTGTTCTCGCCGTCGCCGTCCGCGGCAACCGAGCCAGGCGCGGTCGCGTAGGCGATCAGCACGCCCTTCGCCGCCTCCATCGTGGCCAGACCCGCGGCTGTGGTGCGGACGCTGCGCGGGAAGGGATTATTGCGGCAGGCATCCAGGATGAGCAGATTGACCGATGCGCCGCTGTTCTTCATCTTAGCCAGGACCAGGCCCACGTTGGTGCAGCGGAACTTCACCTCGTCCTCGGATTCCGGCTGCGCCGTCACCGGAACGAGATAGTTCTCACCATTCACCTGCATGCCGTGACCCGCGTAGTAGAACAGAGCCGCGCCCGCGCCGCGGATGCGTTCGCCGAAGGCGGTCACGGCCTTCTCCATCGTTTCGAGGTCGCAGTCGGTCTTGACGGTCACCTCGAACCCGCACGCACGCAGCGCCTCGGCCATCGCGTTCGCGTCGTTCACCGGATTACGCAGCGGCGAAGCTGCATAGGCCGAATTGCCGATGACCAGTGCCACGCGCGCGCTTCCGGAGCCGCCGGGCGGCGGCGCGGCCGTGCCCCCGCCGCCGCGGTCCTGCGCGGCGAAGACGGGGCACACGGCCGCCAAGAACATGATGCCAAAGGCGATTGACCGCCGACTCATGGAGGTCCCTCCTTCCGCGCGGGCAAGAGACTACCGCCGCCCCGGATTTTTTCGCTGTTGTGTCTTTCGGCGCTTCGGGGTCACGACCCGCTGGCCGAGAGTGGCTTGAAACCGCCGCAAGTCCTCACAGATGCGATGCAGGTCGCCGCCGAACAACCGCGTGTGCTCCATGCGGTGCGCACGCACCTCCGCGACATAGGGGTCTTTCATGAGTCTTCCTCCAGAAACGTATCGGGGGAAACAATCTCGGGGCAGGCATATCCCGCATTTTCAACTGTCTGGCGTATCCTCATTTTCGTAAACGGGTTGTTCATGTGCGAAAAATTCCAGGTGACAATAAAGTCCATCCCCGAGGCCGCCGCACGTAGTAGCTTACAACGCTCGTCTCAATGTAGACGTTTCGCTTCATGTCAAAAGACTATCACGGGCGGAACTACCCCGCAAGCAAAGCGGCACTCACAGTATGGGCGCCGGAGCCGCCAGGCGGCGCTGCCGTGCCCCCGCCGCCGCGGTCCTGGTTCGACAGCGCCAATGCTGGTTTCAGCAGCAGAACCATAAGCAACGCTGTAATGTTGTAATGTTGTTCGTCTGAATTCTCATGTTGCGGAAAGGCACCTTGGCCGGTCTCCCGTATTTGTTGATTGCGTCTTCCTTTTCGAATAACGTGACACACCACGAGATGGCCGAAATACACCCCGACCCCACGGCTATCTTGCGTTACGAAACTCAGTGTTCATCGAGCAGTTCCCGGATATCCAGACCCATGGCCTCGGCCCTCTGGTAGAGGCGGTCGGCTTCGGCTTTGTCTTTGCGCACCTGGAAACCGTCCCGATAGCAGCTACCAAGCATTGCCATGGCGAGCGCATTTCCCCTGTCTGCTGCTTCTCGTACATACTCGACGGCTCTTGCCGGGTCTGAATCCCAGTATTCGAGGGCCAACATGATCGAGGCAAATGTGCTTCCCTTGCCGCGCGCCTTCTCGAGCCATTGCCTGCACCTGGCAGAGTCAACCGGCACACCCCACCCTTCCGAATAGGCCATCCCCAGTCCCAGTTCCGCCAGAGAGTCACCGCCCTTCACCGCTTCAAGCAAAAGCCCCCCTGCCTTGTCTTCGTCGAGCGTCAGGCTGGGATGCGGGGCCAAGTAGCAGAAAGCCAGCAAGACTTGCCCTTGTGGCACGCCCAAGTCGGCGGCACGTTGAATCATGTCCAGTTCCGTGCCGTCCATGAAATCGTTGAAACTGCCTTCCATGAGTTTCCAGTCCACTCCACGTTCAAGGGAATCACGGACGCGAACGTACGTGGGCGTGATGACGGAAACAATCTGCGTAATGGCAGCAGCGTCCGTGGCAGCGGACGTCTGAGGAGGCGCCGGGACCGGCGTGGGCATTGTGCCGGCCCGCGCTAGAATCACGTCGCCCGAAATATCCGCCAGCAGCCGCGGTGTCTGTCGAAGGGCTTTCTGGGCGGCCCAACGGCGCGTCTGCTCGAAGACGTAGCGGCTCAATTCAAGCGCGCCGATGAGCGAATCTTTGTTTTCATCGGCCGAGCCGCGCAGTCCGTCCAAGAGAAACCAGGTAAATGCCCCGTGCTCCTCCCGGTCGTATTCGTGGCTGACCTCGCTCTGCTGACAAGAGGCAAGTGTAATCTTGCCCTCGGAGTACCTCTCTATGTCGCGCATCATACCCGGCGTCATCGTGGCGGCGCCCCGGCCTGCGCCGGAATGACATGCGTCGAGAATAACGACTTTGCATTTTGCGGTGGCCTCGTCGAGTTTACTCTCGAACAGGCTGTACGACAGGCCCGTGTTCGCGACATCGGCCGTAATGGCATCCTGCGGCATCAGATACAGCCGGTCGCCGTCTTCCATACCGTGACCTGCGAAATACACCAGCAACGTGTCCTGGGGCCCGGTCAGGCCTACCCATTGTGAGAGTATGCCCAGTATCTTGCTGCGAGTCGGCCGGTGCATCGGCTCGGAGGCATCAGGGGTCATCAGTACAACGTTGCCGGGGTCAAAGCCACCGGCCACACCGAGCAGCGCATCCCGAACTGCCGTGGCGTCGCGTACCGTGTTGGGCAGATCAGAGAGCCCGGGGTCCTCGTAGTCGCCGACCCCTATAATCACGGCCCATTTCTGACAGTCCGACGATGCGGGCGCCTCGGCGCCTCCCGCACCGCGTTGCTGGGCAAACACCCCCGCAACAAGCGACAAGGCCGCGAGGAAAGAAAACATGACTTTAATGCGCATATGTATCCGGCCTCCCTCCTGATACAGACACCTTATGCTCCGAAATGTTCACATGCTTGGCGTTATCTTACCATGCATAGGCCGCAAGAGATGCCGAAACGAGACAGACAAGAAATATGGTCAGTGTGTACTGAGAGTTGAAAAGCTGACGTGGACGTTGCCCACAACCCAGAGAATCCAAAGAAATCCAATAGTTTTCACACATTATAAGTACTTGTGCTACAATTGCTTACGCAGGTCGCTTAAAAACTTCTTTCTGTTCTTGATAGAAGCCATACTTTAAGATATTAATGCGTAAACAGCGCAGCATCAAGGGTCCAATATCACGGGTAGGCGAGACGAACCACTCGAAATCCGAGGCTGTCCGCCGCGTTTTTAGCGGACTGATAATCCCTGCACGCCGACCGGCAGCCCCATGGAAAGCAGCCCCAGGACCCGCCACGGGTCACGCGGTAGTCGCCCGTTCGGGCTCCTTTCGGGTCAGTTGTTGTTTCGGACGGATAGCCACCATATAGGTCTGCGCACCACTCCCACACATTTCCGATTGTGTCATATAAGCCCCATGGGTTTGCCTTGAAGCTTCCCACTGGCGACACATTCCAATACCCGTCCGAAAACGGCAATCGCCACACCCACTGCTTCCCGTCCGGCCGTTTCGTCTCATCCGCACAATTCATGCAGCCTGTCCCGTCTTCAATCCGGTCGCCCCACCAGCACTCTGTATTCGTGCCCGCGCGGCATGCGTATTCCCATTCCGCTTCTGTCGGCAACCGGTAGGTATCCCCAGTCTTCTGGCTCAACCATTGACAATATGCCGTTGCATCATTCCAACTAACGAGAACGACGGGTTCGCGTTCCTCAACTTCCCTGTGAGGATTGCGCCAAGTTGCCCCCGCCGACAGCAGCCACCCGTGTTCCTCGATGTCATAGACAGCGCCTTGACCTGCTTTCTCGGCGTCTGTCTCATACCCCGTCGCGTCCACGAACGTCCGGAATCGGTCCACTGAAACCTCTCTTGTGCCCATCCAGAACCCTCGCGTTAGCGTTACCGCATGCTGCGGGTGTTCGTTTTCGAGCTCCGACTGCACCTCCTTGTAGCCATCACACATCGTAATAACCTGTTCCGGAGTCAGACTTGAGCCCATTTCGAAGTTTCCCGGCGGTATCCACGCGAATTCACCGCCTTCGAACATACACAGTTCACCCGGATTGGGTTCCTCGGCCGGCGGGGATGTCGGCGCAACCACGGTCGGCGGGCGTGTCTCGCCCGCGCCCGGACCTGTGACATACGGACGAGCCACAAAATAGAACTCCGCTGTCAACGACGTGTTCTCCCAGGGTATTTGCGCATCGTCCGTTGCCTGCAACACCTCGTTGCGCACGGTCATGAACAACTTTAGGATGTCGAGGTCGTTCTGTTCGAGATGCTTGAGCAGGCTGGCGGTATACACGCTGTTGCGGCCCGTGCCGTCGGCGGCGACCTTGCCCGGCGCCGTGGCATAAGCGATAAGACAGCCGCGCGCTGCTTCCATGGGGGCGAGACCCTGCGTGCTGCTGCGCCAGCTGCGCGCGAACGGATTGTTGCGACAAGCGTCCAGTATGACGATATTCACTCGTGCACCTGCGTCCTGCATCTTTTCGAGCACAAGCCCCGCGTCCACGCAGAAATACTTGGCTTCGTGTTCCGCCTCGATGGCCTTCCCAACGGGCACGAGGTAGTTGTGGCCTTCGACCTGGATACCGTGCCCCGCATAGTAGAACAGCGCCGCCGCCGCCCCGGCGATTCTGTCGCCGAACTCGCGGATGGCTGTTTCAATGCGCTGCTGGTCTACGTCGCTTTGAAGCATGACAGCGAAACCGAGCCTTTCCAGGGCCGCGGCCATGTCCGTCGCGTCATTCACAGGATTGCGCAAAGGCGAGTCCGGGTAAGCGGCATTGCCGACCACTAGTGCCACGCGCGCGCTTCCGGAGCCGCCGGGCGGCGGCGCGGCCGTGCCCCCGCCGCCGCGGTCCTGCGCGGCGGAGACCACGCACACCAGTGTCATGACCACAGCAACTGCCGCAATAGGCCCCCGGCTCATTGATTTACCCTCCATCACGGCGAGTATATATCACAGCGTTGGCGATGCCTCAAGGCCGTAAAGCGGCTTGCGGCAGCCGCGCACGGGTTGCGTATGGACAACGCGGCGGTCTGATTGTGGAACATCATTCCATCTGCTAGCATATGGCGGCATGCGGGGTCGATGAATAAGGGGACACGGAAGGGAGTCCGTTTGACGTGAACGGGGAGACCGGCAGGATGAGGTGCCTGAGGTGGCCATTGGTACTTGCCTGTTGCCTGTGCATGGGCGGGGCTTCCGCGCAGCCGGGTTTGGAAGCGTTGTTCAACGATGCTCCGGGGCAAGTGAGCCAGCCTGAAAGCGCGCAAACGCTTTCGGCTCGAAGCGAGTCCGCCTGGACCGTCATGGTCTACTTCGCGGCGGACAACAATCTGGACCGGTACGCCCTTGGCGACGTCGAGGAGATGGAGGCGGCTGGCTCGTCGGAACAGGTCACGGTTGTCGCGCTGGTGGACCGCTGGAGCCAGGGCGGCGGCTGGTCCACGGGGCGGCTGGCGTTGGTCCAGCACGCGCCGCAGCCGGGGGTGCAATCGCTGGACCCGTGCTCCACTTGCCAGGACCTGGGCGAAATCGACTCAGGCGACCCGGCCACGCTGCGCGATTTCGTGAAGGCATGCGCGGCGACGTTCCCCGCGCAGCGGTACGCCCTCATTCTCTGGAACCACGGCGGCGGCTGGCGCGAGCTGAACGATTTCACGCGGGGCGCATCGCGCGGCGCGCGGGACTCGCGGGGGCTGGGTTTCATCCCCACTCCGGGCGTCCGCGCCGTGTGCAGCGACGACGAGAGCGGCAACACCTTGTACACCAAAGAGGTGCGCGAGGCGCTGGAACAGTCCGGCGTTCGATTCGAGCTGCTGGGCTTCGACGCCTGCCTGATGGGCATGGT
>JAGMZX010000155.1 GCA_018005585.1 Candidatus Hydrogenedentota bacterium
TGGTTGTAGGCCGGGTGCGCAAGCGCGATCGGAATTACGCCGGACACCACCAGCACACCCGTGGTCCACCCGTCCGCGGTGGAGAGACCGCCCTGCCAGCCGAATCGCCAGGCGATCGCGCCCGCGCCAAGCGTCGTATAGGCCGAAACTACCGTGAACATCGCGAAGGGGTGCAGGTTCATGACCGCGTTCTTCGACCAGACGTTGTACACAGAGCTCAGGAAAGCAACACCCAGCAGGAGCAACGCCGTCAGGTCCAGATGCGGCGCCAGGGACACGCCCGGTTCGGGCACGAGCACGCCCGCAACGCCTGCGAAACTCAGCAGGGCCCCCGCAAGAAACCAGATGCTGCGGATGACGCCCCGCTCTTCGCGAAACACGATGTAGCTCAACACGATAACGAATAACACAGACAGCCGCGAGATGAGTTGCGCCACCGTGGGATGCGCCACCGCGCCCGCAACCTGCCACATGGTCTGTCCGGCCAGGTTTACCGCTGCAATGCCGATCAACGCCCCCGACGCGCGCAACGCCTCCATCAATTCGCCGCGAAACCACACCATGCTCGCGGGCACGAGCAGCACCGTTGCCCAGAAATAGCGCAAGAAGGACATGGTGTAGGGGTCATATGCGTGGCTGAGCCAGCGGATGAACACGGGCGACAGGCTCCACGCGAATACGGCGAAAGCGAGCGATGCCGCGGCTTCCGAACGGTGTGCGGCCCGGTGGGTCATAACCTGGCCAAGGCGGTCATGTGCCGAGCGCCGCGGCGACCTTGTCGCCGAATTCGGCCGTGCTGACGGGCCGCAGTCTCCCCGCCGGGTCGCGCAGGTCCGCGGTAGTGAAACCTTGGCCGAACACCGTGCGCATGGCGTCCCAGATGCGCCGGGCCTCGGCCGTCATGTCGAAACTCTTCTCAAGCATCAACGCGAGCGACCCGATCAGGCTGTAGGGGTTCGCGATTCCTTTGCCCGCAATGTCGGGCGCGGACCCGTGCGACGGTTCATAGTAGCCCTTCTTCGTGCCGATACATGCCGAGGGCATGAGGCCGAGCGAACCGACCAGCCCGCCGCCCAGGTCGCTGAGGATATCGCCGAACATGTTTTCCATGACCATGACGTCGAACTGGCCGGGATTGAGCACGAGCGCGGTGGCCGCGGCGTCGACGATCACGTGCCGGTACTCGACGTCGGGGTAATCCACCGCGACTTCGTCCAGGATGTCGTTCCACAACACGCTGGACATGAGCACGTTGCTCTTATGCACGCTATGCAGCAGTCTCTTGCGCTTGCGCGCTTCCTCGAACGCGACGGCGAGTATGTTGCGGATTTCCGTTTCCTCGTATTCGAGCGTTTCCTTGACAAATCGTTCCCCGGCTGCCGTTGTGCCCATGGTCTTCTCGCCGAAGTAGAGACCGCCCACGAGTTCACGGATCATGACGATGTCGATGCCGTCCCTGATGCGCTCGGGTCGCAGAGGCGAGAAGTGGATTAGCTCCGGCGGCAGGTAAACGGGCCGGAAGTTCGCGAACGTATGGTACCGCCGGCGCAACGGCAGCAACGCGCCGCGCTCGGGTTGCTCGTCCACGGGGATTTTGCGCGACTCTTCGAGCGAGAGACCGATGGGCCCCTTCAGAATGGCGTCCGCCGCGTCGCAGACGGCCTTCGTTTCTTCGGGGAACGCGGCGCCCGTTTCGAAATATGCGCGTCCGCCGAAAGGCGCGAAGCAGCGCTCGAAATGCACACCGCTTTGCCGTTCAATCACGTCGAGGACCTTCAACGCCTCGCGCATGATCTCCGGCCCGATTCCGTCGCCTTCCAGGATTGCAATCGTGTACGTTTTCATTGAGGATTCCCGTGCGAGTCCTGTTTCAAGCCGCCTTGCCGGGCGTTGGTTCCCGGAGGAACATTGACGCGTTAATTCACGCTCTGGATGCTGCGACGCCAGCGCAGATACGCCTCGACGAACATGTCGAGGTCGCCGTCGAGCACGCGCTGCACGTTCGAAGTCTCGACGTTTGTGCGCAGGTCCTTCACCAGCTGGTACGGCTGGAGCACGTAACTTCGGATCTGGCTGCCCCAAGCGACGTCCTTCTGCCCTTCGCGCTGCGCGGCAAGCTCCGCTTCCTTTCGTTTCATCTCCATGTCGTACAGCTTGGCCTTGAGCATCTGCAGGGCCATTGCGCGGTTGCGGTGCTGCGACCGCTCGACCTGGCACGCCACGACGAAGCCCGTCGGCAGGTGCGTGAGCCGCACCGCGGAACTCGTCTTGTTCACCTTCTGACCGCCGTGCCCGCTCGCGCGGAACACGTCCATTTTCAGGTCTTCTTCGCGCACCTCGATGCTGATGTCGTCGTCGAATTCGGGCAGCACCTCGATGGCCGCGAATGACGTGTGCCGCCGCTTGTTCGCGTCGAAGGGCGAGATGCGGACGAGGCGGTGCACGCCTTCCTCCGACTTGAGCGTGCCGTAGGCGTAAGGGCCCTTCACGGTGACCGTGGCGCTCTTGAGCCCCGCTTCTTCGCCGGGCTGGAAATCCATCACTTCCGTCTCGAATTCGTGCAGTTCGCAGAACCGCGTGAACATGCGGAAGAGCATGTCGGCCCAATCGCACGATTCCGTGCCGCCGGCGCCGGGATGGATGCTGACAATGGCGTTCTTCTCGTCGCGCGGGTCGTTGAACAGGCTGGTAATCTCGAGGCGGCGCAGCTTGCGTTCGACGTCTTCCTTCATCGCGGCGATGTCCGGCCCGAGCGTCGCGTCGTTCTCCTCGGCGGCCATTTCGATGAGCGAAGCGGTTTCCTCCAGCTCGCGCTGGAGTTCCTCCGGCGCCGCGACGATGCCCCGGAGCGCCTTGAGTTCCTGCAGGATCTTCTGCGCCGACTCGGGGTCGTCCCAGAATCCGTGGGCGGCCATCCGGCCTTCAATCTCGCCGATCCTGCGCTTGATGCCTTCCACGTTCAGGCACGCGTGCAGTTGGTCCAGCCGCTGCCGGTAATCTTTCAGCTCTTCGACTTCGATTTCGTACATAACGCAGGTCCTTGCTTATACGAACGTGAGCCAGTAGTAGAGCACCGGCCCGGCAAAGAGGTAGCCGTCGCAGCGGTCCAGCACGCCGCCGTGGCCCGGGAAAATGGTCCCGGAGTCCTTCACGCCCGCGTCACGTTTCAGCATGGATTCGACCAAATCACCGACCTGGCCGGTCAGCGCGAGAACCGCGCCCGTGACGGCGTACCAGGCGGCGCTGCGGTCCGGGAACCCCGCGCAATTGAACAACTCGCGGAGGCCGATGCAAATGAACCCGGCGGCGACCCCGCCGGCCAGTCCGGCAAACGCGCCTTCCCAGGATTTATTCGGGCTGGTTTTCGGGGCGAGCTTGTGCCGTCCGTACCGCGAGCCGATGTACATGGCGCCGCTGTCCGACAGCGCGACGGCCCCGAGCAACAACGTCAGCAGGCCGGGTCCGGCCGGGGTGATGTCGCGCAACATGACGAAATGCGCCGGCAACCAGCCCAGATAGAGAACGCCGAACAGGGCCGCGGCCATGCCGCCGATCGTATGCCACCGGAAAAACAAGTGGCACATCGTGACGAACAGAAAACCCAAGGTCAACACGAGGTTCAGGTGCCGCAGGGAACCCCAATGCGCGGTGAAGATCAGTGCCAGGACAACTACGGCCGCGCCGGTGACCTCCGGCTCGATGGCGCGGCGCCGCACGAGCACGAAATACTCCCACATGCCCACGGAAACAAGGGCGGAAATGAAGAAGACAAAACCGAGACGCAACCACGGCATCCAGATGACCAGCAGCGTGATCGGCAACAACACCAGTGCCGTGCGGATGCGCGCTAACATGACGTGGCGCTCCCTTCTTCGCCGGGCCTGCCCCCGAAACGGCGGGAACGCCCCTGATACGTGACAATCGCGTCGCACAAGGCCTGCTTGTCGAAATCAGGCCAGAAAATGGGCAGGATCAGCAGTTCCGCGTAGGCAATCTGCCACAACATGAAATTACTGACGCGCATCTCGCCGCTCGTCCGGATAAGCAGGTCCACTTCGCTGTGATCGGGCACGTACAAGTGCCGCGCCAGCGCGGCCTCGTCAATGTCTTCCGTGCGCAGCCGGCCCGAAGCGATTTCCGGGGCCATGCGGCGCATGGCGTCGACCAGTTCGGCCCGGCCTCCGTAGTTTATGGCGACGATCGCGTCCATGCCGCGATTGTGCCGCGTGCGCTCGATGCAGTAACGCAGGTCCCGCACCGCCCGCGCCGGCAGTCCTTCCCACCGTCCCATGAAACGCACGCGAATGCCGTTCTTGTCGATTTCATCGATTTCCTTGTGAATGTATTTGCTCATCAGGCGGAACAATGTGCTGATTTCCGTCTTGCTGCGCCGCCAGTTTTCGGTTGAGAATGCATATAGGCTGAGTGCTTCCGCGCCCAGTTCGCGGCATGCCTCAATCGCGGCACGCACACCGCGCGCGCCCGCTTCGTGGCCCTGCGCGCGCGTCTTGCCGTGCTGGGCCGCCCAGCGGCCGTTGCCGTCCATGATAATCGCGATATGGCGCGGCAGGCGCTTCCTGTCGATCCTCGGGTCGAGGGTGCGCCGTTCCGTTCCAGCGGAGTTCATTGCTGCTTTCCTGGGCAGGCACGCTTGCGTGCACATGGAAAGACCGCGGACAGGCGCGCGTGCCGGGTCCGCGGTCTTCGGATACGTCACTTGTGCTGGAAGCTGCGCATGGCTGCTACACTTCCATGATATCGTCTTCTTTGAGCTTGAAAATCTCGTCAATCTTCTCGATAAACTCTTCCGTCGCCTTGTCCATCTTTTCCGTCAGATGGTGGGCGTCGTCTTCGGGAATCGTGCCCGCCTTCTGTTCCTTCTTGACCTGCTCGATGGCGTGACGGCGGATGTTGCGCACCGCCACCTTCGCCTCCTCCCGGTGCCGGCCCGCCACCTTGACAAGGTCCTTGCGCCGCTCTTCCGTCAATGGGGGAAACGGCACGCGGATAACCCTGCCATCGTTCGAAGGCGTGATGCCCAGCGGGGATTGCAGGATGGCCTTTTCGACGATGGGCAACTGGCTCTTGTCCCACAGGTCGATGACAATGAGGTGCGGGTCCGGCACGCTGATATTTCCCATCTGATTGATCTTCATCTTTGCGCCGTACGCGTCCACCTCGACCACGTCAAGCAGGCCGGCCTGCGCGCGGCTGGTGCGTATGCTGCCCAGTTCGTGCTGATACGCCTCGACGCTTTTCCCCATCTTCGCCGTTGCATCCCTTACGATGGCGTGTGGCATGAGTCAACCTCCCTTTACAATCGTACCGACAGACTCGCCGCGGAGAGCCCTCAAGATGTTGCCCGGCCGCGTCAGATTGAAGACGAGAATGGGCAAGCGATGTTCACGGCAGAGCGAAATTGCCGTTGCATCCATGACCTTCAGGTCCTTCGACAGTACCGTATTGTAATCCACCGTGTCGTACCGTTTCGCCGTCTTGTCCTTCTCGGGGTCCTCCTCGTAGACGCCGTCCACTTTCGTCGCCTTCATCAGCACGTCCGCGCCGATTTCATTCGCGCGCAGGGCCGCGGCCGTGTCGGTCGTGAAAAACGGGTTGCCCGTGCCCGCGCCGAAGATGACAACGCGCCCCTTCTCGAGATGCCGCGTCGCGCGCCGGCGGATATAGGGTTCCGCGACGGGGCGCATTTCAATGGCCGTCATCACGCGCGTGGACACGTTCCGCTTCTCGAGACACGCCTGCAACGCGAGCGCGTTGATTACCGTGGCCAGCATGCCCATGTAGTCGCCCGTTGGTTTGTCGACGCCGTCTTCCGGCTTCCTGCCGCCCCGGTAGATGTTGCCGCCGCCGACTACGAGCCCGATCTCAGCGCCGAGGCGGTGCGCCTCGGCGATCTCGCCGCAGAACACGCCCAGCGCGTCGAAGTCAATACAGCCTTCCTCGCCGTCGCCCTCGAGGGCTTCGCCGCTGAGTTTCAGCAGGATGCGCTTGTACGCGAGACCGGGCACCGCGCGGTTATCCCTTCTGCGCCTTGGCCAGTTCGGCGGCTACATCCTCCGCAAGGTTCGACTGCTTCTTCTCGATGCCTTCACCGAGTTCAAAGCGCACGAAACGGCGCACGTCGATCTTTTCGCCGCAGCGCCCGCTCAGGCCCGTCATCAGGTCGCGGATGGTCTTGCCCTCGTGCTCAGGGCGTACCGACGGCTGTTCGAGCAGGCACACCTCGCTGTACCACTTGTCCAGCTTGCCTTGCGCAATTTTCTCGAGGATTTTCTCCGGCTTGCCCGTATCGCGCGCCTGCTGCATGTACAGCGCCTTCTCAGCGTCCAGCGCTTCCGGGTCCACGTCCTCGCGGCGGACCCATTTCGGCGCGGCCGAGCAGATTTGGAGACACACATCCTTGACGAAGTTCTGGAATTCGACGCCGCGGGCGACGAAGTCCGTCTCGCAATTCACTTCCACCAGGACGCCCAGCTTGCCGCCCATATGGATGTAGGACGCCACGGCGCCTTCGCTGGCGGCCCGGTCCTGCCGTTTGGCCGCGCGTGCGATCCCGCGTTCACGCAGCCACAACACAGCCTTCTCGAAATCGCCGCCGGCCTCCGCCAGCGCCTTCTTGCAGTCCATCATGCCCGCGCCGGTGGCGTCGCGCAGTTCTTTTACCGCTTGTGCAGTTATTGCCATGGGAACTGTTACTCCTCGTATTCTTCCGCCAGGGTTTCAATCAGCCGGGGCGCCTTTTCCTCAGCCGGCGCTTCGGCCGACGCGTCTACTGCGCCCTCATCCATGACCGACGCTGCCGCGAGCGTCGTCACGCGCCCGTCCTTCGCCGCTTCCCGTTCCGCGCGGGCCAGCGCTTCCCGGTCGGCCTGCCGGTCTTTCTTCCGCTGATCATCGCGCAGTTTTTCGCCCTTCATGCGCCCTTCCATAATCGCATCGGCGATCACCGAGCAATACAGATTGATTGCGCGCAGGGCGTCGTCGTTACCGGGGATGGGCAAGTCCACCTCGTCCGGATCGCAATTGGTGTCGACGACGCCGATGCAGGGAATGCCCAGGCGCCGCGCTTCGGCGACCGCGATGTCCTCTTTCTTCGTGTCGATGACGAAGAGGATGTTCGGCCGGTGCGGCATTTCCTTGATGCCGCACAGGTTCTTCTCGAGTTTCTCGCGTTCCTTGCGCATTCCGGCCGCTTCTTTTTTGGTATACTGGTTGATCTTGCCTTGGGTGTCGAGCTCTTCGAGCCGCGCCAGCTTCGCGATGCTTGACCGGATCGTCTGCCAGTTGGTCATCGTGCCGCCGAGCCAGCGATTGTTCACGTAATACATGCCGCAGCGCGTCGCTTCACGCTTGACCACCTCCTGCGCCTGCCGTTTCGTGCCCACGAACAGGACAACGCCGCCTTGGGCTACGGTGTCGCGCACCAGCGTGTACGCGCGCACCAACTGTCGCATGGTTTTCTGCAGATCGATGATGTAGATGCCGTTGCGTTCGCCGAAGATGAAACGGCCCATCTTCGGGTGCCAGCGGCGGGTTTGGTGGCCGAAATGAATACCGGCCTCAAGGAGTTGTCGCATGGAAACGACAGCCATAGTACACCTCCATTCGGGTTGATCCTCGGGGTCTTGGGCTGGTCCGCATACGGCGGACACCCGAACCTGCCTTGGTGCGTAGACCCCTGTGAAATAAGGAAAATCGCGTGAGTTTAACACGCAGACGGCCAGACATGCAAATGAAATCCGGCGCGAGTTGGCCACCCTGATCGACCTGCGATTCCCGGGCGAGGCCAGAAGCTTGAGGGAAACGGTGTGCATTTGTTATGATGGTGTGCTTATTGCGGCGTTCCAAGGGTTCCCGCAATCAACCAAATAAGCATAAGAAGGAGGTGAGTTTTCTTGAGTCTCAGGACATATGAAGCGCTGTACATTGTCACGCCCGAGGCGGAGGACGATGTCGTCCAGACGGTGAGTAAGGCCGTAGAGAAGATTGTGACCGACAACGGCGGAACCACCGTGCGCTTGGATATCTGGGGCAAACGTCGGTTGGCGTACAAGGTGAAGAAGCACATCGAGGGGTGTTATATCCTCTTTCGCTTCCAGGCCGAGCCTTCGGTGATCCCCAAGCTGGAAATGCATTTCCGGCTTTCCGAGCACGTCATCCGGCATCTCGTGACCTACTTCGACGACCAGATGCTGCGTCTGGAGGCCGAGCAACAACGGCGCAAGGATGAAGAAATCCGGGCGGGTGTTGCAGGCCGGGGCGTCTGGGGCGATCGCGGCCGGGATGATGAGGACGAAGACGACGAGGATGGTCCGCGCGGCCGTCGCGGCCGTCGCGGCCGGCCGGACCGCCGGTCTGATGACGACGATGAAATCGAGAGTCGGGACGACGGGGACTAGAAACAACGGAGCGAGGATGGACAGATGTCGGACCTACGGCTGCCTGATCTGAATAAGGTCATCATCGCGGGCCGGCTTACGCGCGATCCCGAATTGCGTTACGTGGCCGACAACCGGGCGCTGTGCCGTCTCGGCCTGGCGAACACGCGCTACTTCAAGAAGAAGGACGGTTCGCGGGGCGAAGATACGACGTTCGTGGACGTGGTTCTCTGGGACCGCCAGGCGGAATGGGTCGGCGAGAAACTCAAGAAGGGCCGGCCGGTGCTGGTGGAAGGCAGCCTGCGCAGCGACGCGTGGGAAGACAAGAACACGGGTCAGAAGCGGACGAAGATCGAGATCGCCGGCCAGCGCGTTGTGCCGCTCGATTGGGAAGAGGGCGGCGGCCGTGGCGGCGCCGCAAGTTCCGCGCCCGAACCGCGGCAGATCGAGGAACCGATCCCGGAAGATGACATCCCGTTCTAGAACATGAGGACATAAGACACCCTATGGCGAAGGTAAGCGCGAAAGCGAAAGCGAAGGTGCGCGCGAAGCGCAGCAAGAAGCGGAAAAAGAAGAAGAGTCTACGGCAAAAAGTCTGCCGGCTGACGGTAGATCGCGTCGTATATATCGACTACAAGGACGTGGGTCTGCTCAAGCATTACATCACCGAACGCGGCAAGATTATCCCGCGGCGGATTACCGGCGCGACGGCGCGGCACCAGCGGATGCTGACGCGCGCGATCAAGCGCGCGCGACAGATCGCGTTGTTGCCGTTCGTGGCGGATTGAGCGGCCGCGGCCCCGCGGTCGCCGGGCGGCCATGCGATACGCCGGAGCATTTGCGGCGGTTTTAGGGCTGGGCGTGACCCTGGCCTGGGCAGGGCTCATGGGTGCGGGCCCCGTGGTTGCGCTGGCCGGTTTGTGGCTTCTTCCCGCGGCAGTAGCCGTATGGGGGGCCGCTTCGGGCTGGCCACGCGGGTTTGGGCTGACTGCGGCGGCGGCGGGGGGCGCGTTTCTTGGCTCGGGGTCATGGGTCGCTGCGGCCTTTTACGGGCTGACGGCGGCCTTGGGGCTCCTGCTGAGCTTGGGTTTTCGGCGGCGGTGGACCTACGGACGGTGCGTTGCGCTGGTAGCTATTCCAGCATACCTGTTCGTGGCGGGGGGCGTATTGGCGACCTGGGAAGAGAGCCGGACGTTTGCCGCCGAATTCTTGAATGGCCAGTTGGAGGTGTTGCGCCGCCAGGCCGGTGTCCTGCCCGAGACGGAGCCGGCGCGGCCGGCAGCGGAAGAGGCGGAAACGCCCGCTTCGCCGACAGTTGAAGAATCGCAAGAGACGGCGGCGCCCGCAAGCGGGGCCTCACAAGCGGCGCGCGACGCGTCCGTCCCCGGTTTGGCGGAGACGGCGCGGTTTCTGCGCTGGATGCAAGAGCACTGGGAAGCGATCAACCTGGGGCTGGCCTTGTGGCCGGTGCTCCTGAGCGCACTGTTTGTGGTGTCGTTCAGCGCGCGGTGGCTGCGCGTTCGCGGCGGCGGTTCCGTGTTCTGCGGGTCGTTTCGCGACCTGCGGCCGCCGGATTGGCTGGTATGGCTGGCGATACTGGCAGCGCTGGCGTTGTTCGCGGAGCGGCGCTGGCCGAACAGTCTGTTACGGAACGTGTCGTGGAACGCGGCGATTGGACTCGCTGCGGTATACTGGGTGAACGGCATGGCGGTCCTGGTTTACGCGTTGAGCGCGATCCGCCTGCATGTGTTTCTCGCTGCGGCGGTATTCCTGGGCATTGCGGTGTATCCGGGAGCGCACGCGGTCTTCTGCGGCGTGGGTTTCTTTGATACGTGGGCCGAGTTCCGGCCGCGGCTGCGCCGCGCGATTGCGGCGCGGCGGGCCCGCCAGCGCGAAGAGAACGAAGATGACGAGGACTAGCGCGTCCGGATGGGACGTGATACGATGGAGAGTCGAGGCATGAAACTGATCCTGTGTGAAGATGTAGACAACCTGGGCCACATGGGCGATACGGTCACGGTGGCCGACGGTTATGCGCGCAATTTTCTGGTGCCGCGCAAGATGGCGGTGCCGGTGGATTCGGCGAGCGCCAAGCAGGTCGAGCATGAGTTGGGGATTATCCGCCGCCGCGAGGAGAAACTGCGCGCGCAACAGATGGAATACGCGCGGAAGCTCGAGGGCGTGACGGTCGAGATCAAGGTGCGCGCGGGCGAAGGCGAGAAGATCTTCGGTTCCGTGACGGCGGCGCAGATTGCGGAGCAGTTGGCCGCGATGGGCCACGAAATCGACAAGAAGGCCGTCCAACTGAAGGACCACATCAAGGAATTGGGCATATTCACCGTGCCGGTGCGGTTGGGCAAGGGCGTGGAAGCGAACATTCGCGTCTGGGTCAGCTCAATCGAACCCGAGCCGGAACAAGCGCCGAAGGAAACTGGCGAGGAAGGCTGACGCGAACGCGTCGATATGGCCACCGCAACGCAACAAGCAGGGGCGGTTTTCGAGCGCACCCCGCCGCAGAGTATCGAGGCGGAACGGTCCGTCCTGGGGGCGATGTTGCTGAACCCAGAGGCCGTGGGCGCGGCCATCGAAATCCTGCACGACAATGCGAGCGACGTGTTCTACGCCGAAGCGCATCAGCACATCTATGCGGCCATGGTCGAGTTGTTCAAGCACGCCAGCCCCGTGGACGCGACAACGCTCCTGTCGCAGCTGTCGCGGATGGCCGCGCTCGAGCGCGCCGGCGGCGCCTCGTATATCGCCGACCTGACGGGCGCGGTCCCGACCTCGGCCAACGTCGAGCACTACGCGAAGATCGTGCTGGACACCGCCATATTCCGCAAGCTCATCTCGGCATGCACCCGCCTGGCCGGTCAGGCCTACCAGGGCGTGGGCGAGGTCGCTCGCTTGCTCGACCGGGCCGAGCAGGAAATCTTCAGCATCGCCGAGCAGCGGCAGCTGAACCCGGTCTGTTCCGTTAGCGACCTGCTGGACGAGGGCATCCACCGCATCGAAGAGCAGATGAAATCGCACACGGGGATCACGGGTCTTGCAACGGGACTGCACGAACTGGATACGCTGCTGGCGGGCCTGCAGCCCTCGGACATGGTGGTCTTGGCGGCGCGCCCCTCGGTAGGCAAGACGGCGCTGGCGCTGAACATTGCGGCGCACGTGACCAACCGGCTCGGCAAGGGGGCGCTGATCTTCAGCCTGGAAATGTCGAAGGAACAATTGGTTCACCGGCTGCTGTGCCTCGAAGGCAACGTGAACGCGCGGCGGCTGCGCGAGGGTTTCCTCGCGGGCAACGAATTCCGCAAGATTCAGGACGCCGCCGACGTGCTAAGCCGCGCCAAGCTGTTTGTCGATGACACGCCCGGCATCGGCCCGCTCGAACTGCGGTCCAAAGCGCGCCGTCAGGCGGCCATGCACCACATTGACCTCATCATCGTGGACTACCTTCAATTGATGCAGGGCAGCGGCGACCCGAACAACCGCCAGGAGGCCGTTGCGGGCATATCCCAGGCGATCAAGGGGATTGCCCGGGAATTGCGCGTGCCGGTGCTGGCCTTGTCGCAGTTGAACCGCGAGGCCGAGAAAGACGATGTGGGCATGCCCAAGCTCGCGCACTTGCGCGAATCGGGCGCCATTGAACAGGACGCGGACGTCGTCATGATCCTTTCGCGGCCCCCGAAACATGAAGCCGAGGAAAAGCCCAATCTGATCCGGGTGCACGTAGCGAAACAGCGCAACGGGCCGACGGGCATAGTCGAGGTGTACTTTGACCGCGAAACGCAGCGTTTCCGCAACCTGGCGGAAGGCCGCGCAGCGCGCGAAGCGCCGCCGCCGCCGAGTTATGAACCCGACCTGGACATGGACGAGGGTGCCGGGCTCGGAGACGACGATATCCCATTCTGATAGCGGACGTGTTATGCTGTCGCCCTGACGCGGCGGGCGAGGGCGCGTCCGGCGTGAAACGGAAGCAGACCGGCAACAAGGAACAAGCATATGTTTCGTGGCTCTATTGTCGCGCTGGTGACGCCTTTCAAGCACGACTTTGCGATCGATTTCGAGGCTTACGGACGCTTGGTGGACTGGCATGTCGAGAAAGGCACGAACGGGATTGTGCCGTGCGGCTGCACGGGCGAGGCGGCCACGCTCTCGCACAGTGAACAAAAGGAATGTATTCGCTTCGTGATGGAGCGCGTGGCGGGGCGAGTCCCGGTGATTGCCGGGACGGGGTCGAACAACACGCGCGAGGCCGTCGACCTGACGCGGTACGCAGAGGAAATGGGGTGCGCGGCCGCGCTGCTGATTACGCCCTACTACAACAAGCCCACGCCTGCCGGGCAGATCGCTCATTACCGGGCGGTCAGCGAGGCGGCCGGCATCCCGGTCGTGCTGTACAACGTGCCGAGCCGCACCGGCACCAACATGACGCCGGAGACCGTGGCGGAACTGAAGAAGCTGCCCCAAGTGGTCGCGATCAAGGAAGCGAGCGGCAGTGTGGACCAGGTGTCGCAGATTCGCACCCAGTGCGACATCACCGTCCTGTCGGGCGATGATTCCCTGACGGTTCCCATGATGTCGGTTGGCGCGACCGGCGTCATCTCCGTGGCGGCAAACGTTGTGCCGGATCGGGTTGCGGCGATGTGCCGGCACGCGGGCGCGGGCAACTTCGACGCGGCGCGCGACCTCCATTACGAACTGATGCCGTTGTTCAAAGGGCTGTTCCTGGAAACGAACCCCATGCCGGTCAAGGCGGCGCTCGCGCGCATGGGCCTCATCGAGAACGTATTGCGTCTGCCGCTGGTGCGAATGAGCGACAGCGCATTCGCGCGGCTCGACCCCATTCTGGCCAAGCTGGGCCTGACCTGACCTCCCCTTGGCGCCGTCCCTGAAACAGGAAACGGGCGCGACCCGGAGATCGCGCCCGCGTGGTGCTGTACTGGAGGCGGAATTACTTGGCCACTTCCTGAACCGACCGTGAAATCGCCTTCGCCAGCTTGCGGCGTCTGCGTTCGCTCGGTTTCTCGTAGTGCTTCACTTCTTTCAGGCGTTGCATGAGCCCTTCTTTGTTGCATTTCTTCTTGAAACGGCGAAGCGCCTTTTCAAAAGGCTCATCAGGCTTTACGCGAACCTTGGTCACCTGCTTTCCACCTCCTCTCAAGCGGTAACGTCATGCGGAAAAGGCGCCCTGCGCGCCTTGCGTTGACCAGGGAACAAGAGCGGTAGTATAGCAACCGGATACGGCC
>JAGMZX010000156.1 GCA_018005585.1 Candidatus Hydrogenedentota bacterium
GCTCCAGCCCGCGGCGCGCGCCAGCACGCCGACGCAGTAGTAATGGAAATCCACGTCCATGGCTGGTCGTTCCCTTGGTGACGCCCGATTATACCGCGTTCGCGCGAGCCCGCGGCAGCGTCTCCGCCGGCAATTGGGTATTTGCCGGGCCCGGCGGCTATACTACGCATATTTCTACGCATATCATGCGTGCTTGAAGTGTTCCTTCCACAGGGAAAAAGAGAGAAAGGTTCTGTCATGCGCAGTGATGCCGTCAAACGCGGATACGAGCGGGCGCCGCACCGGTCACTTTTGTGGGCAACGGGCCGAATTCAATCCGAGAAGGACTTCGACAAGCCCTTTATCGCCATCTGCAACAGCTTCACGGAGATCGTGCCGGGTCACGTGCACCTGGACGAATTCGGGCGGCTCGCGAAAGAGGCCGTACGTGAGGCGGGCGGCGTGCCCTTTGAATTCAACACGATTGGCGTGGACGACGGCATCGCGATGGGCCACAGCGGCATGCGCTACAGCCTGCCGTCGCGCGAACTGATTGCGGACTGCGTCGAATCGATGATCAACGCGCATCAGTTCGACGGCATGATCTGCATTCCCAACTGCGACAAGATCGTGCCGGGCATGCTGATGGCGGCCATGCGCTGCAACATACCGACGATTTTCGTGTCGGGCGGCCCCATGCTCGCGGGCAAGAGCAAGGACGGCAACGCCATCGACCTGATCACCGTGTTCGAGGGGGTGGGCGCGCACAATCGCGGCGAAATGAGCGAGGCGGAACTCGCGGCGCTCGAACGCAGCGCATGCCCAGGCTGCGGCTCGTGCTCGGGGATGTTCACGGCCAACTCGATGAACTGTCTCTGCGAGGCCATCGGCCTCGCGCTGCCCGGCAACGGCAGCATCCTGGCGATGACGCCCGAGCGCCGCGCGCTGGTGCGGCGCGCCGCCGCGCAGCTCATGAAACTGATCGAGGCGGACCTGCGCCCGCGCGACATCGTCACGCCGCAGGCGATCGACAACGCGTTCGCGCTCGACATGGCGATGGGCGGCTCGACGAACACCGTCTTGCACACGCTCGCCCTCGCGCGCGAGGCGGGCCTCGACTATCCGCTCGAACGGATCAACGAGGTGGCGGCGCGCGTGCCGAACATCTGCAAGGTGTCGCCGTCGAGCCACTGGCACATGGAAGACGTCCATCGGGCCGGCGGCATCAGCGCTATCCTGGCGGAACTGGCCAAGAAGCCCGGCGCGCTGCACCTCGACGCGAAGACGGTTACCCTCCAGACGCTGGGCGAAAATGTCGCGGGGGCGCGCCCGCTGGACCACGAAGTCATACATCCGATCGAAAAGCCGTACAGCCCGACGGGCGGGCTCGCGGTGTTGTTCGGCAATCTCGCGCCGCAGGGCGGCGTGGTGAAAGCGGCGGGCGTCGACCCGGCGATCCTGAAGCATGCCGGACCCGCAATCGTGTTCGATAGCGAAGAAGAGGCGATGAAGGGCATCCTGACTGACAAGGTCAAGGCGGGCGACGTCGTCGTGATCCGCTACGAAGGCCCGAAGGGCGGCCCCGGCATGCGCGAGATGCTCTCCCCCACTTCGGCGATCATGGGCAAGGGCCTCGGCACGAGCGTAAGCCTCATTACGGACGGGCGCTTCTCGGGCGGCACGCGCGGCGCGTGCATCGGCCATGTCAGCCCCGAAGCAGCCGCGGGAGGGCCTGTCGGCCTCATACGCACGGGCGATATCATCGAGATTGACATCCCCGCGCGAACGCTGAACGTGCGCTTGAGCGAGACGGAACTCGAAGCGCGCCGCCGTGAACAGCCCGCGCCGCCGGACCGGCGGCTCACGGGCTGGCTCCGGCGTTATCAGCGATTCGTGACCAGCGCGAACACGGGCGCCGTGCTCGACTGATTCAGAGCAGCGCGCCGAGGAGCAGCGGGACGGTCGCCAGGGCGAGCAGGTGCGTGAGCAGCACGCTGCCGCCCATGAGCGCCTTGTCGCCGCCATAGACTTCGCTGAACATGAGGCTCGCGATCGAGACGGGCATGACCGCAACGATCGTCATGACCGCCGCGTGCATGGGCTCGAGCGGGAGCACGCTCAGCGCCAGGACGGCCAGCACGGGAATGCCCAAGAGCCGTAACAGGCTGATCAGCCAGACGTAACCGTTGCGCAGGTCGTCCGGCACCAGCAACGCGATGCGCGCGCCGCCGATGATCATCGCCACGGGCACCGTGCACGCGCCAATCGCCTTCGCGGTCCCGTGGAGTGTCCCCAAGGCCGTGCCGCGCCGCGCAAACACAGTTGGGTCCAGGCCGGCCGCCTGGGAAAGCCCCAGACACGCGAGCGAGGCGTACAGTGCAATCAACGCGGGGCTGACCAGATGCTTCAACGCCGCCTTGCCGGGCCGCGCGCCACTCAGCGTCATCACGCCGAGAATCCACATGACCGCTTCCGCGCCCAGCGTCGAGAAGATGAGCGCGGCGACCCCGTCCTGGCCGTACAGCTGCAGCACCAGGCCCATCGGAAAGAACGAGTAGTTGTTGACGGTGCTCTGAAAGAGAAATGCGCGGCGGTGCGCCTCGCTGGGGAAACGCAGCCGCCAGCAGATCAGCCGTCCCACCGCATAACCGGCCAGCATGATGATCGCCGTCGCAGCAGGAAGCGGCCAAGCCCGAAGCAGTCCGCCCCACGTAAAGTTCTCGGTGATCGACGTGAAGATGAGGCAGGGATAGATAACATTGATCATGAGCCGCGAGAGCGAAGTGATTCCTTCGGGCCCCATCCAGGCGCGCCGCATGGCCGCGTAACCCGGCGCCATCATCAGGCACACGCAGGCAACGATAAGGAAGAGAGACAGGGTCATGAGTATTCCGTTCGTGGTTTCTTGGCAAGAGCTTTCCCGGAATCGTAACGTAGCGTATCCGCCATACCCCCGCCGATCAAGCAAACGTTGCCGCAACAGGAGCGCTACGTCCCGTTGCCAGCCCGGACGGAGACATGAGCTCAGGCCCTTGGCGAAAAGTGGCGAATGCGGTGACGGGACTCTTCGACGACTGCCTGGGCTGCCGCTCCGAGCCCTTCGCGCGATAGGCCCGGCACCGGGGCACGGCGGTCACTCACGTGTTGGGCCTGTGTAGTGCGGAAGCGCGCCACGCCGCGTAGGCGACCGCCTGCCGCATATCCGCGCGTTCGAGACTCGGATATCTTTCGAGCATTTCCTCAACATGGGCCCCGTGCGCGACGCGACCGGCCATAACGGGTCACATGCCCCGAACACAAGCGCCCGCCCATGATGTTCGGATCAAAAGGAATTTGCCCAAAGATGTGTCCAGTCCTGAGACCGCGGGCAACTTGTTTCCATTTCATAGCACCATATTCGATACCGCCCGGCTGGAATTCTCCTCATTCCGACGGCCCGATCATCTTGGCCGGATCGACGATGGCGTCGAATTCCGCCGCATCGAGCAGGCCGAGCCGGACCGCCTCTTCGCGCAAGGTCGTGCCGTTTGCGTGCGCGGCCTTGGCCACCTTCGCCGCGTTGTCGTAGCCGATGCGCCGGTTCAAGGCGGTAACGAGCATGAGCGAGTTCTCGAGGTGCTGGCGGATGCGCGCCTCGTTCGCCTGGATGCCCTCCACGCAATGTTCGCGGAAGGAGTCCGCCGCGTCGGCCAGCAGCCGCACCGACTGCAGGAGATTGAAGATGATTACCGGCTTGAATACGTTGAGCTCGAAATTGCCGGAAGCGCCCGCTATATTGATAGTTACGTCATTGCCAATGACCTGCGCCGCAACCATGGTCATGGCCTCACACTGGGTCGGGTTCACCTTGCCCGGCATGATGCTCGAGCCCGGCTCGTTCTCGGGGAGCACGAGTTCGCCGATGCCGCAACGGGGGCCACTGCCGAGCCATCGGATATCGTTTGCAATCTTCATGAAACTGCACGCGACGGTTTTCAGCGCGCCCGAGGTCATGACCATGGCGTCATGCGCGGCCAGCGCCTCGAACTTGTTCGGCGCGGATGTGAACGGCAACCCGGTCAGTTCGGCGATCTTCGCGGCGGCCTTTTCCGCGTAACCCCTCTTCGTATTCAGCCCGGTCCCGACGGCGGTGCCGCCGAGTGCAAGTTCCGCGAGCAGCGGCAGCGTCGACTGGACGCGCGCGGCGCCATTCGCGACCTGCCGGGCGTAGCCGCTGAATTCCTGCCCGAGCGTGAGCGGCGTGGCGTCCATCAGGTGTGTGCGCCCGCATTTAATGACATGCGCGAAGGCGTCCGCCTTCGCCGCCAGCGCGGCGTGCAGGACATCGAGGGCGGGCAGCAGGCGGCGGGTGATCTGCTCGACCGCCGCGATGCTCATGGCCGTGGGAAACGTGTCGTTCGACGACTGCGACATGTTGACATGGTCATTCGGATGGACCGGGTCCTTGCTGCCGAGTTGCCCGCCGAGGAGGTCAATGGCGCGGTTCGCGATGACCTCGTTTGCGTTCATGTTCGTCTGGGTGCCGCTGCCGGTCTGCCAGACCACGAGCGGGAAATGGCCGTCGAGGGCGCCCGCGATCACTTCGTCGGCGGCGCGGCAGATCGCGTCGCAGAGGCGGTCCGGCAACAGGCCGAGGTCCCGGTTAACAAGCGCCGCGGCCTTTTTCAGCACCCCGAGCGCGCGGATCAGTTCGCGCGGCATGCGCTCGCCGCCGATCTTGAAGTTTACGAGCGAGCGTGCGGTCTGACAGCCGTAGTAGCGATCCGCCGGCACCTGTATTTCGCCCATCGTGTCGCGTTCGATGCGGAAATTGGTCATGCGTTGCGTCTCCTCGAATCCATGTGGCCGGGACCGGCGTATGATACGCAACACGCGCGGAACGTGTAAACGCGACGGCTGGCATCACGGGAGCGTGTTACTCGAAAAGGGCCTCGACGAATTCCTTCGCGTTGAAGGGTTGCAGGTCGTCCACCTTTTCGCCGACACCGATGAACTTGATAGGGATACCGAGTTCCTTTTGAATGGCGACTACGATGCCCCCTTTGGCCGTGCCGTCGAGCTTGGTCAGCACGATGCCGGTGACGTTCAGCGCTTCGGTGAAGATACGCGCCTGCTGCAGGCCGTTCTGGCCGGTCGTGGCGTCCAAGACGAGCAGCACCTCGTGCGGCGCGTCCGCGACGCGTTTCTTCACGACCCGCTGGATCTTCCGCAGTTCCTCCATGAGGTTGACTTTCGTGTGCAGGCGGCCCGCCGTGTCGATGAGCACGCAGTCCGCGTTGCGCGCCAGCGCGGCGTCCACGGCGTCAAACGCCACGGCGGCCGGGTCGGCGCCTTCGACGTGCTTGATGATCCCCGCGCCGGTGCGCTCGCCCCAAATCGTCAGTTGCTCGGCTGCCGCGGCGCGGAAGGTGTCGGCGGCGCCAAGCAGCACGCTCTTGCCTTCCGCGATTAACCGCGCGGCGAGTTTGCCCGCGGTGGTGGTCTTGCCGGTGCCGTTCACGCCCGCGATCAACGTAACATGCGGCCCCCCCGTGGCGGTGAAGGTGGCTGCGTGATCGCCCTGCTCGAGCAACTGCGCCAGTTCGTTCTCGAGCACCTGATAAAGGTCTTCCGGGTTCTCGATCTTTTGCGCGCACGCGGTCTCGCGCATCTGTTCGAGAATACGCAGGGTGGTTTCGACACCGAGGTCGGCCTCAATGAGGATTTCTTCGAGGTCTTCAAACACGGATGCGTCAACGCGCAACCGTCCCCGGAAAACTCCCTTGACACGGTCGACCAGCCCGCCGCGCGCCTTGCTCAAGCCCTCGCGCAAACGCCCGAAAAAACCCGTTTTTGCCATTGTTTGACTCCTTGGACCAGACTCCTGCGCCGGCGCGTTCCGCGGCGCGGAACCCCGTCAAGCACGGGACGGTGGGACGCGAATCGCGCACTCTTGGAGGAACGCGCTTACGAAGCGGGGGCTTGTGCAATGGGGAACGCGAAGAATTCGAAGCCCGTCTCGTGCATGTCGCTTTCACCGTAGCATTCGAGGCCGCCGTTTTCGTCCGAACCCGCCGCGCCACGCACCTCGTGTTCTTGCGTACCGACGCGAAAACCGGCAAAGCCCCAGTCGGCCACAAGGAACCCGCTGCTATTCTCATGGGCCTCGCCGCGCACCTCGGTGGCGCCGGCGCGCCCGACAAAGTAATACGTATCGTCTTCCTTCCGAACGAGCGCCTCGCCGACGGCGCGCAGACCCGCGCCCTGCTCGCGCACCGCCAGCGCGAACCGGCCCGCATAGCTCGTGACCACGGTTGGGCGCATCACCGCGTCCTGCAAGTCGTCATCCGTCAGCGGAGTAGCGTCCATCTCCGCCGCCAACTCATCGAGCACGGCGCCTGCCGGACCTTCCCAGAGCCCCAATTCGGGGCCGCTGGACCCCGCAATAATCCCAACCAGGCCTTGTTCAATTCTAGCCAGGTTCAACAACACCAGGAGCACAACAACGATACCGGCGAGCGCAAGCACCCCGCCAAGCCAACGGCGGCGCTCTGCCTGCTCGGGCGGCAACTCACCCGGTCCGCCCCGCGCCAAGCGGGCGGCGCGCTGGTCGCGCAGATTGTTGCCGCACACTTTGCAGATGAGGGTATCTTCCGGATTCACGGTGCCGCACCGGGCGCATACAGCATCCGCATCAACATGTCCCGTTTGTGGTCGCATACCCATCACATGAACCCGTCTATATTTACTATCTGTTGTCCGAGCATCCTTCGCAGTTTACACGATGCGTGTCTAGAATATACCTGAGTGTCTTCCAGACGCAAATACAAGGTCATCTTGTCTCCGGCGTTTCTTCTACCATACGCTCTAAGCCGCGTCAAGCGAATAATTTGCGCGGACCGGGTCCCCTTGGGGGCGAGGCCTGCTCCCACGCCGGAATCCAGGAAAGAGGTTGTATGCGGAGCGGGGACTACAGTAGAGTCTTTTGAGAACGGGAGCACTCATCATGACACGGACAGTCTTTCTTGGCGTGTTTACCGGTCTTATACTCTGTGCGGCGCCCGTGTGGACCGAAGCGCCTGCGTCATATGCGCAGCGGCTGGGCTGGGGTCCGGGCGACAAGGTGGTCATCTTTCACATCGATGACGCGGGCATGTCGCACGGCTCGAACCTCGGGGTCGCGAAGGCCATGGCGGAAGGGGTGGCGACTTCGACCAGTATCATGATGCCGTGCCCGTGGGTGCCGCAATTCCGGGATTACCTGAAGGCAAACCCGGACTGCGACGCCGGGCTGCACTTCACGCTCACGTCGGAGTGGGTCCCGTACCGGTGGGGGCCGGTCGCGGGGAAAATGGCCGTTCCGGGACTCGCCGACCGGGACGGTTACCTCTGGGGCGAGGTTGCTGATGTAATTGCCCACGCGACGCCCCAGGAAGTCGAGACGGAAATCAGGGCGCAATGGGAGAAGGCTGAGGCCATGGGCATCAAACCGACCCATCTCGACTCGCATATGGGCACGCTCTTTGCCTCGAAGCCTTACTTCGAGCGGTATATTCAGCTGGGCATCGAAAAGGGCATTCCCGTACTGGTGGCGGGGGGACATCTGCATTTCCTGAAGCAGGACTCGCCGGTACCACTCGACGGGCTGGCCGCCATGGCCGAAAGGGCCTGGGCGGGCGGACTGCCGGTGCTGGACGACATCCACGCATCGAGTTACGACTGGAACGATGGCAGCAAGACGGAGCGTTTCATGGCGATTCTGGACGAAATGCCCCCGGGCCTGCTCGAAATCGTCATACACGCCAGCGTGCCAACGGAGGAGTATCCCGCATTCACGGGCAGTTCCGCCACGCGCGAGGGCGACCTCAACGCGATGACCGACCCGAAGTTGCGGGAGTTCATTATCGAGCGCGGCATACTCCTGACCACGTGGCGCGAGTTGAAGGAGCGGCGCGCGCGGGTCGCGGAGACCAGGTAAGAGCGCCGCCACGGCCGCACGGTCACGCCTTGAACGCGCCTGTGGTCAGGCCCTGGATGAACGGCTTGGTTGCATAGACAAATAGAACGAATAGCGGTATGCTGGAGAGCACGTAGGCGGAGAACAGTTCGCCGAAGTCCGGCGCGATCTGGGATGTCGCAAGCACGAACAGGCCGGACGCCACGACGTGGGAGCTCGAATCCGTCGTGACGACGAAGGGCCAGAGAAAATTGTTCCACGTGCCCAGGATGTTCATCACCAGCACCACGGAAAAGATGGGTTTCGAAAGGGGCAACACGATGTAGCGGTATTGGCCGAGATGCCCGGCGCCGTCGATGCGCGCAGCCTCGAACAGTTCTTCCGGCAGCCCGTCGAAGAAACTCTTGAGCACGAATATCGCGAAGACCTGTCCGCCTGCCACATAGGGGAGGATCATCGCCCAGTACGTGTTCATCAAGCCCAACTGCTTCACGAGCAGGAAGCTCGGCACGAGCGTGAGCACCCCGGGGAACATCATCGTGCTGATGATGAAAAGGAACACAAGCTTCGAACCGAAAAAACGGAACCGCGACAGGACAAACGCGCTGATGGAACCCAGCAGCAGCACGCCGCCCGCCGTCGCCAGCGACACCACGAGCGAATTCACCATGTAGGGCCGAATCTGGCGCCACGCGCCGCGGTAGCCCGCCGCGGCCCGCTCCCGGTAGACCGCCATCGCTTCCGCGGGCGCCGCCTGCCTCTTTTCGCCGTCGTCGAGCAGCAGTGGGATCGGGCGGCGGTCCCCCCGCCATTCTTGAACCCACGCATTGAAGAAACCCGCGAACGCCTCGGGCATGCCGAAGAAAGAATGGTAGATTTCAGTGCTGTTGCGCATGGAATTATTGATGACAAAGACAAAGGGCACGAGCGTCAACGCGGCGAAGAAGAACAGCGTCACATGCACAAGGCAACGCCCGGTGCGGCTCATCGCACGCCCTCCAGTTCTTCCGTGGACTTGAAGTAGCGCAGGTTCAGCACGGTAAGGCCGAAGATGACGACGAACAGGCACACACCGATGGCGCAGGCGTAGCCGAATCGCTGGAAACTAAAGGCGTTGTAGTACATCCAGAGGCCGGGCACGGTCGTCTTGAATCCCGGCCCCCCCTGCGTAAGGATGATTAACCCTTCGAAGCTTTGAAGACCGCCGATGATTGTGAGGATGACGATCAGCTTAAGCTGGCTCATCACCATGGGGACGTCAATGAGGAGAAACTTCCTGATGCCGGCGCAGCCTTCCAGCAGTGCGGCCTCGTTCACGCTGGCGGGGATGTTCGCGAGTCCCGCGTAGTAGATGAGCACCTCGAATCCGAAAACAAACGGAAAACCGACCATCGCTACGGCGACCAGCGCGGTGCGCGGGTCGCTCAACCAGCCGCGCGCCCAATCGCCGAGACCGAGCGCGATCAGGGTCTCGTTCACAAGGCCCCGTTCCGCATAGACGAGGTTCATCCAGATAAGCTGTATGGCGACGGCCGGCACAACGATGGGGATCAGGAAGAGCAGCCGGTAAAGATAGCGGCCGCGCTCATGCGGCAGTGCGCAGATGAGTTTGGCCACGACGAGCGGAATCGTGAGACGCACGGCCACGGCGAGCAGGGTGAGGATGGCCATGTTCAGGATCGAGGGCCACGTAACCGCGTCCTCGAACAGGAATTCCCGATAGTTGCGCAAGCCGATGAACTGCGCATCGCCGCCTACCTCAAACTGGTACAGCGAATTGCTGAACGCCCAGACAACCGGGATATAAACAAAAAGCCCGAGCAGCACGAGCGTCGTGGCCAGCAACGCATAACAAGTCAGGGTCAGCCGGAAGCGATGGCCGAACCAGCCGGTGCGGTCAGTCGTCACAGGGCAGGTCCTCCATCATCGCGCGCACCGGCGCCAGTTCGCGCCACCGCGCTTCCAGCCGGCCCAGGTTGAGATTCTTGCGCATAACGGCGTTATGGGTCGCATAGGCAATGTTTTCCGCCTGTGCCTCCAGGAACTCATCGAGCGTGGCGCCATCGTTGAGATAGAGGTCCAGCAAACGGCGCTGCACCTCCGTGAACTTGAGATCGAAAGTGAAGGTCCACTTGGTGGTCGTATAGCGCCGCCGCAGAATCTCGACAAACGGCTGAAGCGCGGGCAGGGGCTCCACGCCTTTGATGTTCGGGATCAGCGCCTCGTATTCATTGACGATTTGCTCGTAATGTTCCGGCACGCACAGCCACTGCAGCAGGGCAATGACGCGCTTGAGCCGGTCCGACTGTTGCATTCGCTCCTCCAGCGGCAGGGCGGGGTCCGTGTCGCTCAGCGCCGTATTCGTGACTTCAAACTGCACCGCGGAGCCGCCTATGACGCACATGGACGTTTCGGACGCGTATCGCGATGTCTTTTTCGTGAACGGCGGCGGATAGAATACGCCCCACTCAAAACCGAGCGACTTGTCGGCCTTCAGACGGTAGACCACGTTACTCGGGTGCCAGAGCATCGCGCCCTGCTGCGTCACGAACTCCCGCAGCAGGTCGGTGCCCGTAAGATTCCGGTTCGTATACCGGCGCAGTTCCTTCATAATGCGGAAGACCTCGCGGTAGCGGGCGTCGCGCGGCGTGAAAAAACCCTTCTCGAACAGGAACGCCAGTTCGTCCCAGTCGAGGTATCCCTGCAAGTACGCCTCGCGCACCGGGTCCTGGACGAGGTCGATACCCGGCAGCAGGTCGTAGTAAAGCTGGTCAAACAGGAGGTCCGTGCCCCAGTCATTGAACAGCTCAACGAGCATCAGCAGCGGGATGTAGCCGGCATCCTGGAGCTTCTGCAGGACTTCGAGGAATTGTTCCCAGTCTTCCGGCACTTCGACACCGGCCTTGCGGAAGACATTCTTGTTGTAATAGATGCCCGTCTCGATCATGTCAAAGCTGATGCAGTAGTTCCGGTTGTCCGGCGCGGCCTTCCCCCGGCTTATTGCCTGGTACTCGAACATGTCCCACCACTGCGCCGCGCCCGGGGCCGACGGGTCGCCCTTTTCGACGATGAACGGATTCGGCTGTTCGAGCCAATAATCAAGCGGGACATACCAGCCCTTCTGCACGTCCTGCCAGACATCCTCCACGTTGACGTTTATGATGTCGGGCGCCTGGCTGCTGCTGAGCTGCGTCACAAGGAACTCGCGCCGGAAAATCGGAACGGTATTGCATTCGACACGAGTATCGGGGAAACGCGCTTCGAACGCACGGATGACGTCCGCCAGCCCGTGCAGCGGCTTGCCGATACCGAAGGGTTCCGTGCCGGGCATGTACCATGGGCCGGGCGCAACCTTGATCACGTGCTTCACTTCCGGCCCGTAATCGCGGGATCCGAATGATACGCCGCCGCCGTCCGCGCCGGGCCATATCGCCCATGCCCCGGAGAACAGGATCACGGGCAGCGCGGCGGCCTTCAGTACCTGCAGTATCCGCACGACATGCACGTTATGCTGCCCTCCCATTGCAGGCTGCGTTCCCGCGCCCCCCACCCTCCGCGCAGCGCCCCGGCATCTCCACCTGCGTCAATCTAACCGCAGCCGGCCCCCGGGGTCAATCGCGAACCCGAGGCGCATCGCTGCGTGTCCCGGACGTTTCTTTGTACGCGCGGAACGGATTTGGCAGAATAGGCGCCCAACGAATCCGAGGAGTCCGACCATGAAGGAGCAACCGATGATGACACGCCGCGCCGCCCTTGCCACGGTCGCCGGGCTATCCGGCGCACTGGTCACGATGAACCTGCATGCCCAGGATGGGGTGGCGCCCGCGCCTGCGCCGCAGGGCAGGCTCAAACAGTCTGTGAGCCGCTGGTGCTTTCGCATGAGACTCGAAGAACTGGCGCAGGCCGCAAAGGAGATCGGCCTGGTGTCCATCGACCTGCTCAGCCTGAAAGAAATCGAGAAGGTAAAGGAATTCGGTCTGACCTGCGCCATGCCGAACGGGCCGGGCAACCTCGTGAAGGGCTGGAACGACCCGGCCAACCACGATGAACTGGTCGCGAAGTCCGAGGAGATGTTGCCGCAACTGGCCGAACTCGGGATGAACGCGATGATCGTGTTCTCAGGCAACCGGAACGGCATGGGTGACAGCGACGGGCTGCGCAACTGTGTCACGGGCCTGAAACGCATACTGCCGCTGGCCGGGCAACTGGGCATTAAGGTCGTCATGGAGTTGCTGAACAGCAAGCGGGACCATAAGGATTACATGTGCGACCACACGGCGTGGGGCGCCGCGCTGGGCAAGGAACTCGGCGCGCAGTCCTTCGGTCTCCTCTACGACATTTATCACATGCAGATCATGGAAGGCGACGTGATCGCGACGATTCAGGAGAACATCGAGTATATCGCCCACTTCCACACGGGCGGCGTGCCGGGCCGCAACGAGATCGACGAGACGCAGGAATTGAACTACCGGCGGATCATGCAGGCTATCGCCGACACGGGCTACACCGGCTATATCGGCCACGAATTCGTGCCGGCCGGACCGGACCCGGTCGCGTCTCTGCGCCGCGCGTTCGAAATCTGCAACGTTTAGGACGGTCGTGCGGAACCGGTTAGTCCGCTTGAGCATCCGAACGGATCGTCTCGCTCCGTTGCCGGTGCAGCGCCGGGTCAACGACCGCCGCCATGGCGACTACGTTCAATCCGCCCCCCAGGAACATGTTGACGCGCTCCGCGACTGCATGCGGGCGTTCCAATACGTCACGGTGCTCAACATGCAGCGCCTCCACGGCGGGCGACCTTGCGATCCAATCCAGCGCGCGTTCCCTGTCTTTCTCGAACAAGGCAGTCATGCGTTCCTCGCTTGTGTCATCCTCTTTACCGCGCCGCTTCAGCATCTTGCGCTGCGAAGCGAGGACCTCGCCCATAGCGCGATGCAGGAAGATGATTTTGTACCGAAAAGCGTTCGGAAGTTCCGGCAGTAGGAAGGAAATTATCTTGACGGCCTTGCCGCGCGCGTCCGGCAGCCAGCCGGCGTCCTCGCGCAGCTTCTTCACGCGGTCATACTCGTAATAGCCCCTCGGGTTGTCCTCGTCCGCCGCGCGCAGGCCATCCGTGAGCACCGGCACGCCGCCCGCTTCGAGCATGCGCATCATCATGGACGTGCCCGAGCGCGGCAGGCCGGACACCACGATGATCGCGTCGTTCCCGGGTGAGCTGTGTTGCGCGGGCATTGTATTCAAGGCCGGCCTCCATTCCTGCAAATGACGGGGTAATCATAACAATTTCAGTGTCGGCCGCGGCAGAATTGCTGCGGCTGACCGCTCAGTTCCCCGGCGAGGAAACGCCGCACAGCGTTCTCGGGGTCGTCCTCGTCGTGCACGAGGTACACCTCGATGCCATGCACCTTGAGGTCTTCAGCGGCGCGCCAACCCATGC
>JAGMZX010000157.1 GCA_018005585.1 Candidatus Hydrogenedentota bacterium
TCCTGCGGATTGAAGATCCAGATCCAGAGCAGGGACGCGGCCACGGCGGGCATGATCGCCGGCAGATAGAACAGGGTCCGGTACCAGGCGATGCCGCGAACCTCGAGGTTGAGCAGGAGCGCGATGCCGAGGGTGAGCGTCAACCCAATCGGCACCGCCAGGGCCATGAATACCGTGTTCCAAAGGGACTTGTAGAAGAGCGGGTCTTCGAACATGTGCGCGTAATTGGCGAGCCCGACGAATTGCGGCGGCGAAAGGACGTCGTATTGGCAGAAACTGATGAGCAGCGAGAACACCAGCGGGCCGCCGCCAAAGACGACAAACCCGAGGAACCAGGGCGAAGCGAAAAGGTAGCCCGCGTAATACTCGCGCCGGAAATAGCCCCGGGCGTGCATGCGCCGCCGGAAGTGCCAGACCATGCCGCACGCGACGCAGAGCAGAACGCCTCCATAGACGCCGAGTACCGGCCGCCAGCGCAATTCCGGATACGGAACCGGATAGACGACCCGGTCTAATTCGCGCTGCACCCGCGCCGCGCCCAGGTCCAGCGCATGCTGCGCATTCCGGTGAATGTCCTGGGCATCGAAACGCTTGTAGATGCCCGCTTCCATGGCGCGGATGTGTTCATTCCACAACAACTGGCCCACCGCCGTCACGGGCCGGTACTTCGACACCGGCAAGATGTCGATGTACGTGCGCATGGCCGCCTTGAACTTCTCCTCAACCGCCGGCTCACTGTAGAGGTAATGCTCCATCGCCCACTGCGTCACGTCCTTGCGGCTGCTCATGCGCGGCATGAACACGTTGCCCGCCGCGCGCGCCATCTGGCATTCCACGTCGCTCCGGATGCGGTACGCCCGCTGCGATACCAGGTATTTGATGAGCAGCCAGGCTTCCTCGGGATGGCGCGCCGTGGCCGGGACCACGTAGGCCCAGCCGCCGCACCAGCCGAACCGGGGCTTGTCGGCAAACCAGCCCCCGGGCGCGGGCGCGGGCGCCACGCCGAAATCGAGGTCCCGCTTCTGTCCCGCAATGACCGGCAGGAAAAAGTCGCCGTCTATCTTCATCGCCACCTTGCCCGAAAGAAACGGGTCGAGGTCCCCGGTCTGCAGCGTCGAGCGGAACGCTTCCGCGTCCTTCGCGCCGCCGATGACATCGTACAGATGGGTCATGTACGCCAGGCCTTCGACGACTTCCGGCGCGTTCAGCAGGCACCGGCGGCCGTCCCCGCTCATGTACGCCGCGCCGTTGAGCCAGCCGTAAATGTACAGCCACGAATTGCCGTAATTGGGGATAAACCCGACCTGCACAAGCTTCCCGGCTGCGTCCCGCTCCGTCATAATCCGCGCCGCGGCTTCGAGTTGCGCCCAAGTGCGCGGCGGCGCCACCTGCCCCGCCTCATCGACGCAGCCCGCCGCAATCAATTCGCGCGCGTACTTGCGCAAGAGGCTCTTGTTGTAATAGAGGGCCCGGTTGTCCGTGTCGGAAGGAATGCCGTACAGCCGGCCGTTGTACATCGACTCCTGCCAGCACGGCTCAAAGAACTGCTCCTGCCGAAACGTATACGGGTCATTCGCCGCTTCAACCAGGTCGCGCTCATAGAGGTCCTGCAGGCACAGGAACGCCCCGCGCGCGGCCCATTCGCCCACGGCAAAGCGGTCGAACCACACGACATCCGGCGGGTCGCCCCCCGCCACGGCGCACAACAGCCGCTGCGGGTCGTCCGTCTTGTTCACCGTGGCCGATTGACCCATCACCACGTGAATCCGCGGCCTGCCGCCGGTCCCGTCGTGGCTCGCCTCGAAGTCCCGCAGCACCTCCGGGACAAAGATGTCGAGTTCATTGCCCCAAAAATACAGCGTGACGGGTTCGGCGGCATCCTCCGCGACGGCGGGACCGCCCAGCCATGCGGCCGCGCCCAACGCCAGCGTGGCCAGCCATGGCAAGCCATGCCCCGGCGCCGTTGCCCGCCTCGGCGGCCGGAATCGCCCGTGTGTTCGAAGAAAGCGTCCGCGCACCCGGCGCCTCCCTGCTGTTCCTCAAACTCCCGATAAGACCACACGTCCGCGCGGTCTGTCAATGGCTGGGCCGGAACGCGCAATGGACCCAAGCGGGACAGGCGTTTCCGCCCGCGCCCGGCCCCATTTCCGGGAACCCGGTGGCAGGCACACAGGCCCGCGGGTATGCAGGGGGCGGCACCAGTCGTTTTTGTTCCTTCAGTCGTTTTGGTCCTTTCGGCCCGAGCGCTTGCCCGCGCTGCTCGACTCCTCCCCGGCAAACCCGTATTATTTGCGCGACACGGAAGCGTGATGTTGAGTCGAGGAGTTCTGAACCCATGCTGTTTACAGAATCGACTATCGGGGCGTTCTTTGAGGAGCAGGCGCGCCGCGCTCCGGACCAAGAGTTCATTGTATATCCTGATCTTGGCCTGCGCTGGACCTATGCCGCGTTCGACGCGCGCGTCGACCGCCTGGCGAAGGGGCTGCTCGCCACCGGCATCGGGCGGGGCGACCATGTGGGCATCTGGGCCTGCAATGTGCCGGACTGGCTCACGTTCCTGTTCGCCACGGCAAAGATCGGCGCCGTGCTCGTCACGGTCAATACGGCTTACAAGGCCCACGAGCTCGCCTACGTTGTGAAACAATCCGACATGAAGGCGCTGGCCCTCATCCAGAGCTACCGCGACCTCGACTATGCGGAAACCGTGTACACGCTGATGCCGCAACTGCGGACGTGCCCGCCCGGTCACCTGCAGTGCGAGCATTTCCCGCGGCTCAAGCACGTGTTCTTCCTCGGGCCGGAAGAACACGCAGGCATGCTCACCGTGGATGCGCTCCTGGCGCTGGGCGGCGGTTTCCCGGACTCCGCGCTGGCCGAGGCCAAGGCCGCCGTGTCCAATCAGGACGTGGTGAACATGCAGTACACGTCGGGCACGACAGGGTTCCCGAAGGGCGTCATGCTCACGCACCGGAACATCCTCAACAATGGGTATTACATCGGTGAACGGCAACGGCTCGGCCCGGCGGACCGGGTGTGCGTGCCGGTGCCGCTGTTCCATTGTTTCGGCTGCGTGCTCGGCGTGCTGGCCGTGCTCACGCACGGCGGGACGCTTGTCATGCTCGAACAGTTCGACCCCGAGCGCGCATTGGCCGCCGTAGCCAAAGAGAAGTGCACCGCGCTGTACGGCGTGCCCACCATGTTCATAGCGGAATTGAACCATCCTTCCTTCGGCGCGTATGACCTGTCGTCCTTGCGCACGGGCATCATGGCCGGCGCGCCGTGCCCCACCGAGACGATGCGCCGCGTCGTCAGCGAAATGCACTGCTCCGAGATCACCATCGCGTACGGGCTGACCGAGGGCTCGCCGGTCATTACCCAGACCCGCACGGACGACACCCTCGAGCGGCGCGTCGCCACGGTCGGCACGGCGCAACCGGAAATCGAGGTGAAGATCACCGACCCCGAAACCGGCGAGACGCTCGGCTCGAATGAAACCGGCGAACTGTGCTGCCGCGGCTACAATGTCATGAAGGGCTACTACAACATGCCCGAGGCGACCGCCGCCGCCGTCGACCCCGATGGCTGGTTGCACACCGGCGACCTCGCCACCTGCGACGAACACGGCTACTACCGGGTCGTCGGGCGCTCGAAAGACATGATCATCCGCGGCGGCGAGAACATCTATCCGCGCGAAATCGAGGAATTTCTATACGCGCTGCCCGGTGTCGAGGAAGTCGCCGTGGTCGGCGTGCCGGACGAACGCTTCGGCGAAGTCGCGGGCGCATTCATCAAGCGCAAAGACGGCGCTACTTTTACGGAAGACGACGTGCGCGCGTTCGCCCGCGAGCGGATCGCCCGCTACAAGGTCCCGCAGCACGTCTTCTTCATCGACGACTTCCCGATGACCGCCAGCGCGAAAATCCAGAAATACCGCCTGCGCGAACTGGCGCGCGAGCGGCTGCACATCCTGGCAACGGTCTTCGACGCGGAAACCTCCGACAGGAAAGAAATCTGAGCCACTCCTTTTTCCCGCAGCCAGGCCTGCACCTGGATATAATGGCGCCCGTTGGCGGAACGCCGTCACGGAACAGCGAGAACATGCGCGCAATACACGTCTTCTTCCCCGCCCTGCGGTATGTGCCGCTGCTCGCGTCGGCCATCGGCCTGATAACCGGACTGGCCAGTTGCGGGCGAAGCCCCGACGCGCCGCACGCGGTCATCCTGCATGTGGGGAACGCCGCCGAGGTGCAGGACCTCGACCCGCATATGGTCTCCGGCATTACGGAACACCGGACGCTGTGTACGCTGTTCGAGGGGCTCGTGAACCTGAACCCGAGCACGCTGGAACCGGAGCCGGGCGTGGCCGCGGCGTGGGAACTCGCGCCGGACGGGCTCGTCTACACGTTTCATTTGCGCCCTGACGCGCGCTGGTCGAACGGCGACCCCTTGACGGCTGAGGATTTCCATTACTCCTGGAACCGCATCCTTTCGCCGAACCTGGCGGCGGATTACGCCTATTTCCTGCATTGCATCAAGAACGCCAAGCCCTATAACGAAGGAACCTTGACGGATTTCGGCGCCGTCGGCGTGAAGGTCCCGGACCCGCATACGCTCGAGGTGACGCTCGAACACCCCACGCCCTATTTCCTCGGAATGCAGACGCACCAGGCCTACATGCCCGTGCACCGCGCCACCATCGAGCGATTCGGCCGAAGGGACGAGCGCAGCACGCGCTGGACCCGCGCGGGCAACCATGTGGGCAACGGCCCGTACCTCCTGACCGAGTGGACGCCGAACTCGGTGATTCGCGTGCGCCGGAATCCCTGCTATTGGAACCGGGAGGCGGTCCGGCTCGACGGGATCGACTTCTACGCCATCGACAACCTCTGGACACAGGAGCGGGCGTTCCGCAGCGGGCAACTGGACATGACCGACGACGTGCCGCTGCACAAGGTGCGCCTGTATAGCGAGCGCGACCCGCACCGCATCGTGCTGCATCCGTACCTCGGCACGTACTACTACCGCATCAACGTGACCCGTCCGCCGTTCACCGACAAACGCGTGCGCCAGGCCTTCGCCATGGCGCTCGACCGCGAGGCGATCACGCGCAATGTCACGCGCGGCGGCGAAGTGCCCGCATCCTGCTATACGCCTCCGGACACCAGGGGCTACACGTGCCGCTACCAAGTGCCGTTCGACCCGGAACAGGCGCGCGCGCTGCTCGCCGAAGCGGGCTACCCCGACGGGCGAGGCCTGCCGCCCATCGACATCCTCTACAACACGAGCGAGGCGCACAAACTCATCGCGGAGGCGGTCCAGCAGATGTGGAAGGAGCACCTGCACGCGGACGCGCGCCTGCTCAACCAAGACTGGAAAGTCTACCTGGACTCGACCAACACGCTGAACTACTCGGTGGCGCGCTCCGGCTGGATCGGCGACGTGGTGGACCCCGTAAACTTCCTCGAGTGCTTCCTGAGCGATTGCGGCAACAACCGGACCGGTTATGCGTCAGCGGAATTCGACACGCTGATCCACGCGGCCTACGCGGAAGCGGACGCGCCGAAGCGGCTGGAACTGCTGCAAGAGGCCGAGGCCGTGCTGCTCGATGACGCGCCGTTGATCCCCATCTACTTCTATTCGCGGAAATACCTCAAGCGGCCCGAGGTCCTGGGAATTGAGCCCAACCTCCTCGGATACATCCGCTGGACCCAAGTGTCGCTGGCGGGGGAGCCTTCGTAAACATGACGCGCTTCCTCGCACACCGGCTGCTTGAATTGGTCCCGACGCTGTTGGCCGTCGCCACGATCACGTTCTTTCTCGTGCGGCTGGCGCCGGGCGGCCCGTTCGACGCGGAGCGCCAGGTGCAGCCGGAGGTGCTCGAACGGCTCAAGGACCATTACAACCTGAACGCGCCCATGTACCGTCAATACCTGGATTACATGGCCGGGCTGCTGCGCGGCGACCTCGGTGTCTCCTTCTCCAAACCCAGTTACACCGTATCCGAACTCATTCTGTTGCGTCTGCCCGTCTCGCTCGAACTCGGCGCGTACGCGCTGCTCGTCGCGCTAGGCATCGGCCTCGGCGCGGGGCTGCTCGCGTCGCTGAAACCCAATAGCTGGCTTGACCACGCGCCCATGTCGCTCGCCATGCTCGGCATTTGCCTGCCCAGTTTCGTGCTCGGCCCCCTGCTGCTGCTCGTGTTCTCCGAAACGTTGGCCTGGCTCCCCGTCATGGGATGGGAACATCCCGCGGACAAAATCCTGCCGTCGCTCACGCTGGGCGCCGTCTACGCGGCCTACATCGCGCGCCTGACGCGCGGCGGCATGCTCGAAGTGCTGTCGCAGGACTACATCCGCACGGCGCGCGCAAAGGGCCTGCGCGAGTCGCGAGTCGTGCTCAAACACGGCCTCCGCGGCGGCGTGCAGCCCGTGGTCGCGTTTCTCGGCCCGGCTACGGCGCGCCTGCTCACCGGCTCGTTCGTCGTTGAGACTATTTTCTGGATACCGGGGCTGGGCCGCGACTTCGTCGGGGCGGCTTTCAACCGTGACTACCCGCTGATCATGGGCACGGTGCTCATCTACGCCGTGTTTGTCCTGCTCTTGAATCTGGCGGCGGACATCCTGCAGGCGTGGCTCGATCCGCGCGTGCGGCGGGCCTGAGGGGAACATGCGCATGTTGCGGAACACGATACAGAACGGCGACGTCGAGCAGGGCACGTCGCTGTGGAAAGACGCCTGCTGGCGGCTGAAGAAGAACCGCCTCGCCGTGTTCGGCGCGTGCGTCAGCGCCGTGGTCCTTCTCGTCTCCGTCATAGGCCCGTGGTGCTCGCCGTACGACTACGACCAGCAGGACCGCGAACTCGGCGCCGTCGCGCCCTGCGCCGCGCACTGGCTCGGCACGGACCTGCTCGGCCGCGACCTGCTCACGCGCGTGCTGCACGGCGGCCGCGTGTCGCTCCTGGTCGGCATCGCGGCGACGGCCGTCTCCCTCGTGATTGGGGTGCTGTACGGCGCGATTGCGGGGTTTCTCGGCGGGCGCGCCGATGCGTTCATGATGCGCATCGTCGATGTGCTCTACGCGCTGCCGTTCACCATCACCGTGATCATTCTCATGGTCTATTTCGGGCGGAACTTCGTGCTCCTGTTCCTCGCCATCGGTGCGGTCGAATGGCTGACCATGGCCCGGATCGTGCGCGGACAGATTCTGTCGCTGAAAGAAAAGGAATTCATCGAGGCGGCGGTCGTCATGGGCCTGCGGCGGCGGCGCATCCTGCTGCGGCACCTGATCCCGAACGTGCTCGGCCCGGTCATCGTGTACACGACGCTCACGATCCCGAACGTCATGATCCTCGAGGCGTTCCTGAGCTTCCTGGGCCTGGGCGTGCAGCCACCCATGAGTTCCTGGGGACTCCTGATCAAGGAAGGCGTCGAAACGATGGAACCGTTCTGGTGGATGCTCGTGTTTCCCAGCGCCGCGCTGTCCGCGACGCTGTTCGCCCTGAATTTCTTCGGAGACGGCCTGCGCGACGCCCTCGACCCGCGCATGTCCCGGGACTAACGCTATGAGGACTCATCATGGCTCATTGGGAACATCGTGACGAACCGGCATGGCGCGCGTGCCGTTTCGGCCAGCCCTATGCAAAGGGCTTGAGGCGCCTGCGCGAAGAAGTGCTGGCGAAAACCGACTTCGACCCGGCCGTACTGTGGCAGTGGGGCACGACGCAGGCCATGGCCGTGCTGCGGATGCTCCAGGCGGTGGAGCGCCGTTTCGGAAAGGCGGGCCAGGAGACCGCCGCAGAGGCGCTGCGCGAAGTGGGGTTGGATGTGGGCCGGCAAATCCTCCAGGACGCGGCGATCCCCGAAGACTTGCCACCCATCACGTTTATCAGCTTCTACACGACGATTATCAACCGTATCGTTTACGCGAGTCTTGAAGCGCCGCGTGTCAAGAGCGACACGGAAGCCGATTTCGACATCCTCTGGTGCCCGCATCAGGATACCTACGGCGCGTTTGACTGCCGCGTGCAGCGGTATTTTGTCCAGGGCATGATCGACGCGGCCGAGGAGAAGTTTCCGGGCCTCGGATTCCAGGCCCGGTTCGACAGCACCATTCCAGCTGGCGCGCCCGCGTGCCATTTCACGGTCTGGCGCGGCAACGCGGACGCCGCGCGCGAATGGGCCGCATACACGCGCAAACTGGACACGAAAGCGCTGGAAATGGCACAAGATGAAGGTCACCGCGGGGGGAACAGGGCAAGGGAGTAAGCGGAAAACGGGAGCGTGGGCGGGACGCCCATGCCACGGAAGAAATGGCGTTACTGACCGTCGATAACCTGCGAACCTATTTCCACACGCGCGAGGGCGTCGTGCGCGCGGTGGACGGCGTCTCCTTTGAGGTCGCGCCGGGCGAGACCGTCGGCATCGTGGGTGAATCGGGCTGCGGCAAGTCCGTCCTTAATTACTCCCTGCTCGGGCTGATCCCCACCCCGCCCGGGCGCATCGAGACTGGCAGCGCCCGCTTCGACGGCATCGACCTGGTCGCCTGCGGCGCGGCATCCCTGCGCGCGGTGCGCGGGAAGCGCGTCTCCATGATTTTCCAGGATCCCATGACGGGCTTGAACCCCTTCATGCGTATCGGGCATCAAATTGTTGAGCCGGTGCTGCTGCACGAACGCGCGTCCCGGCGCGACGCCCGCGCGCGGGCTGTAACCATGCTCGAAGCGGTGGGCATCCAGGACGCGCCCGACCGGATGCGCGCCTATCCCCACGAATTCTCCGGCGGCATGCGCCAGCGCGTCATGATCGCCATGGCCCTGATCACGCATCCGCAACTGCTCATCGCGGATGAACCCACCACCGCCCTCGACGTAACGGTCCAGGCCCAGATCCTCACGCTGATCAAGGACCTGCAGCGCAACATGGGCATGGCCATGATCCTCGTCACGCACGACATGGGCGTGATCGCGGGCAACTGCGACCGCGTCCTGGTCATGTACGCGGGGCGTATCGTCGAGTCGGGGTCTACGCGCGATATCTTCTATGACGCGCGGCATCCGTACACACATGCGCTGCTCGCGTCCATGCCCGCGGTGCAGGCGCGGTCCCAAAGCCTCTACACCATACCCGGGTTGCCGCCGGACCTTACGCGCCCCATTGCGGGCTGTGCGTTCGCGCCGCGCTGCCGCCACGCCGTGCCCGCGTGCGGCGAAACGCCCTGCCCGTTGCAGGAGATTGCGCCGGGCCACGCCGCCGCCTGCGCGCGCGCGCAACGAGGCGAACTATGACTGCGCCGCTGCTGCAAATCGAGCGCCTGAAGGTCCATTTCCCCGTGCAGGCACGCCGGAGCGCGCGGCGTTTGTCCGATTCCGGGGCCCGGCCCGTGGTCAAAGCCGTCGACGATGTCTCCCTCGCGATACAGGAAGCCGAAGTGGTCGGCATTGTCGGCGAATCGGGGTGCGGCAAGACGACGCTCGCGAGGGCGGTCCTGAGGCTCGTGCCCGTTACGGAAGGCCGCGTCCTCTTCGAAGGCGACGACCTCGCCGCGGTACCGCCGCGTCGATTGCGCGTGCTGCGGCCCCGGCTGCAGATGGTCTTCCAGGACCCCTATGCCTCGCTGAACCCGCGCATGACGGTCTTCGACGCATTGGCGGAACCGCTGCGCGCGCACGGACTCGTCCCGCGCACGGATATCGCGGCCGAAGTGGCGGCGATCATGGAACGCGTCGGCCTTGCGCGGCGGTTTGTGCGCAAGTATCCGCACGAATTCTCCGGAGGGCAGCGCCAGCGTATCGCAATCGCGCGCGCGCTCGCGCTGCGGCCCCGGCTCATCTTCGCCGACGAACCGGTGTCGGCGCTCGACGTGTCCGTGCAGGCGCAGATTCTCAACCTGCTCCAGGGCCTGTGCCGCGAAGACCGCTTGACCATGGTCCTAATCTCGCACGACCTCGCCGTGGTCAAGTACCTGGCGCAGCGCATCGCCGTGATGTACCTGGGCCACATCGTCGAGTCGGGCGAGGCCGAGGCCGTGTTTCGCGAACCGGTCCATCCGTATACCCGCGCGCTCGTCAGCGCCATTCCCCACCCCGACCCGGACCGCGAGGCCGCGCGCCGGCGCGTGCTGCTGCCCGGCGAGCCGCCTTCGCCCTTGCACCCGCCCAAGGGATGCCCCTTTCACCCGCGCTGCCCCTATGCGGCGGAAGAGTGCAGCGCCGCGCGGCCCGGTCTGGAAGAGCGCCGCCCGGGCCGGCAGGCGGCCTGCTTTCGCTTGGACAGTATCGACGGCGGGCAACCGAGGCATGGGGACGCGTAGCGACACGCAGGGACAAGAGCGGAGCGCAACCTGAGTCGGGCTGTCGCGCAATATCGTCTTGATTGACTGGCTTTGCCATGGTAGTTAGAATGCGCTTCAAATGTTCTTGCAGCAGTACGCTGCGGCGGCTGTGCGCCGCGGCGTGAAATACGGGTGGCGCCCCGCCGCACATGATTACCCTCGAACAATGCCAACGCCGCCTGGGCCCGGGCGTGATGTTCGCCTGCGAGCATTTCCATGCGCCGTCGGGCGCGCACATGGCGCTCTGGGGGCCGAGCGGCTGCGGCAAGAGCACGATGCTCAACCTGATCAGCGGACTGCTGACACCGGACAGCGGGCGCATCCTTGTCGACGGCGTCGAAACCCACAACCTGGGCGACGCGGCCATGGACCATTTCCGGGGCGAGCGGTTCGGGTTTGTTTTCCAGACGTTTAATCTTCTCGCGCCATTCACCGCGCTGCAGAACGTGCTGCTCGCCATGCGCTTCAGCGACAACATCCCCGCGTCCGAGTGGAAGCCGCGCGCCCGTCAACTGCTCGCGCGCGTGGGCCTCGAGCACCGTCTCCACAGCAAACCAGACACCATGAGCGTGGGCGAACAGCAACGGGTCGCCATTGCGCGGGCGCTGGCCAACCGCCCGAAAATCATCGTCGCGGACGAGCCAACGGGCAGCCTCGACCCGAAGAACGCCGCCTCGGTCATGGACCTGCTGCTTGACGTCTGCGTCGAAACCAAGGTCACCTTCCTGCTGGTCACCCACGACCGGGAACTCGCGGACAGGCTGCCCCACCGTTTTGATTGCACGCCGCTCATCCGCGAGGAGGCCCGCCCATGAGTCTGTGGCACATGGCGTGGACCTATCTCTGGCACCGAAAGCTGACGACCATCCTCACCATGCTCTCGGTTGCGCTCGGCGTCGCCCTGATCACCGCCGTCCTGACGCTGCGCGACGAAACGCGCAAGCGTTTCGAGGAAGAAGGCCAGACCTTCGATATCGTCGTGGGCGCGAAAGGCAGTGCGCTGCAACTGGTCCTGTGCGCCGTCTATTTCATGGACCGCCCCCCCGGCAACATCGGGCTGGATGTGTACGAGGAACTGCGCAAAGAACCGCTCGTCCATGCCGCGTTCCCCATTGGCATCGGCGACAGTTACGAAGGCTACCCCATCGTCGGGACCACCAGCGCCTACTTGGAACACACCCGTCTCGACGTGCGCACGGAAGAACGGTCGCCCGTGCTCGCGTTCGCCCAGGGGCGCAACTTCGCCGCGCCAATGGAACTCGTGATCGGCGCACACGTGGCGCGCACTACGGGTCTCAAGCCCGGCGACCAGGTCGTCGGCACGCACGGGTTCATCGAGTTGTCCGAAAGCCTGCTCGAACAGGTGGGCGGTCACAGCCACGCCGACTCGCCCTACACGGTCGTCGGGGTTCTCGCGCCATCGAATTCCCCCAATGATCGCGCCCTTTTTGCGGACATCCATTCCGTGTGGCAGATACACGGCGACACCGGCGATTTCCCCGAATGGCACGCCGCGGACGAAACCGCCCACGACGGCCAGGCGCAGGCCGAACCCGACGAACACGCGCACGAACACGCGCAGGCCGCGGACCAAGTGACTGCCGTGCTCGTGCAATTGGACAGCCCCGCCGACCGCTTCACCTTCAAGGACCTCGTGAACCGCAACTACAATGCGGCGGCGGACATTCCCATTCAGGTAATCGAGAAGCTCTACGACCAATTGCTCAGCACGGCGAAAACCGTCCTGCTTGCCGTGGGGTATCTCGTCGTGGTGGTGTCCGCGCTTTCGATTCTCATCGGGCTGTACCTGTCCATCTTGCAGCGCCGGCGCGACCTCGCTATCATGCGCGCCCTTGGCGCGTCCGCCTACGAGATTTTCGGCGCCATCCTGATCGAGGCCTTCTGGGTCACGCTGCTGGGCATCGGTGCGGGCTGGCTGCTCGGCGGTGCGGCCACTTATGGCCTGAGTATGTTCCTGAGCACCCGCTACGGCATGAGCATCGGCGCGTTCACGCTCGCCCGCGACGCGCTGAACGCCTACTGCATCATCCTCTTGGTCGGGTTGATCGCGGGCATCCTGCCGGCCTGGCAGGCTTACCGGACGGACGTGGCGCGCGACCTCGCGCGAGCATAAGGAGACATCGGAGACCGTGCGTAGACGGGCAAAACGCGACCTCGCCATCCTCGCAAGCATCATTCTCATACTGCTCGTGGCCCTTTTCGCCAATTACATGTTCAGCCTGGGCCGGAGCGTCGAGCATTACACTCGCGTGCGCCTGCAGGCGGAAGAAGAGCGGGCGGCCCGCGGCTACAAGCTCCTCAACTGGAAGCTTGTGCGCGAGACGAGCTGGTCGCGCCGCGACGGTCCCGGCTTCAAGGAAGATCTCAAGGCGCGTAACGGGACGCCCATCGACATCGTGGGCTTCATGGTAGCCATCGACCGCTATCGCGATATGACCGATTTCCTCCTGCTGCCTCTGCCGATCGAATGCTATTTCTGCCAGATGCCCCCGCGCGAGGACGTGGTGCTCGTCCAGATGGCCGAAGGGACCACGACGAACCGCTTCAAGGAACCCGTTCTCATCAGCGGCACGCTGAAACTCCAGGAAGGCTCAGACGCGAAATTCTTCTACGTTATCGAAGACGCCGTATTAACCGCGGGCAAGGAAGACGGGCCACTCACCGAGCAACGCATCGATACGAGACATTTCACCCCGGACCATATGCAGGAAAAAGCCCAACCCGACCTCGTCGAAGGCTACGAACCCCCCTCGTCGCAATAGGCCGGCCGCAGCCACGAACAAAACCCGGGCCCCCTCCCCGCACCGCCGGTTCCTGCTTTC
>JAGMZX010000158.1 GCA_018005585.1 Candidatus Hydrogenedentota bacterium
GGTGAAGGCGAGGGTGAAGGCGAAGGCGAGGGTGAAGGTGAAGGTGAAGGCGAAGGCGAGGGTGAAGGTGAAGGCGAGGGCGAGGGCGAGGGCGAAGGCGAAGGCGAGGGCGACTCGTGTTTCAGCGAGTACCACGCGGCGGACCAGACGCACAGTAATTCGATCGAGTTGACTGAACTCTTGCGCGTGATCCAGTTCTACAACTCGGCCGGGCTCCATTGCGCCGATGATCCTGGCGCCACGGAAGACGGCTATGTGCCGAGTCCAGGCGCGAACACGGCCTGCTGCCCGCACGACAGCGACTATGCGCCGAGCGGCCCGGACTGGCAGACCAAGCTAACCGAATTGCTTCGACTAATACAGTTCTACAACTCGGGCGGGTATCATTACTGCCCGGCGGACGGCACGGAAGACGGATTCTGCGTGGGGCCGCAACCATAACCTCTGTCTCCGTCTTTCCCGGCATACGCGCATCCTCGCGTCGGGCATCCCCGTTTCTCCATGAGAAATGTGCCAGGGCCTGCGTCAGAAAATGGGGTTTCATAAACGTCTCAAATAAGTGCGCATGATCTTCTCAGTGTTTCATTCCGTTTCGCCCAGAGGTCCAAATGGCTCCAGACGGCCGCGACGAGGTCTTCAACGACCGGGAAATAGCGATTATGGGCACATTGGTAATGTGTGAGTCTCCACACCCGCTCTGCACGCCAGGGAACTATCCGTTACCAGCGGAAAGTGTGCAGTATTCCCCGCTTGGTCCGGCATCTGTGCCCAAAACAAAACCGGATGGCCCGAAGGCCACCCGGCGCTGAGTGCCTGTTTCCCGCTATCCGCTCAGCCAACGGCCTCTTGGGCAAGGCGTTGGGCTTTGATCTTCATGAGCTGGCTGGTGGTCGAGCGCTCCATTTCGTCAAGCTTGTTCTTGATGTACTTGACGGTCTCGACCATGCGCGGGATGACGGTGTGTTCGAGGGCGTTGACGCGGCGGCGCGTCTTTTCGATTTCCTTGCAGAGCAGCCGGACGGTCTCTTCGAGTTCGGCCATGCGAAGCAGGCGGTCAAGGAACTCTTTCAGCCCGGCGATGGCCTTGTCGAGGTCGGGCGAGGTGTGGATCATCGAGTAGCCGCCCTGGCTCTCGCCGAACGAAATCTCGAGGTGCGGGATCACGACGCTCATGACGCGCCGCGGCTTCTCGTTGATGATCAGGTCCTGCTTGGTCAGGTCGAGGGCGTCCTCGGTGATAGCTCGGGACGAAGTGGCTTCCGCGAGCACGAAGAACTTGAGCACGCGCGGCAGTTCCGCATCTACGAACAGGCGGTTCTCCTTGTACTCTCTCGCGTAGACGCCGAAATCCTTCATCAGTCCGTCGAGCTTGTCCTTGAGCAGTTTATGGCCGCGCCGCGCCACGACCAGCCGCTTGCGCAGCCGCAGCAGCTCCATACGTGTCGGATTCACCGCGAGACGCATTCGCCAGCCTTTCCTTTCCGTGCGCTATCCACAGGCAACCCTTGCACTACAGCCTCTAGCCCCTGGTCTCCGGCCCCTCCGCCTTCTTCGGATAGTATTTCTCGAGCCAGGCTTCCCGGACGCGCTTGAGCGAGGCGCGCGGCAGCATGGCCAGGAGATCCCAGCCGATGGCGAGGCTTTCTTCGATAGTCCGATTCTCATCTTCGCCTTGGCGGATGAACTTGTCCTCGAACGCGTCGGCGAATTTCACGAACATGATATCTTCCTCGCTCAACGCCGATTCGCCAAGCACGACCGCGAGTTCCTTGGCGTTTTTCCCGCGCGCGTAAGCGGCGTAGAGCTGGTTCATCACGTCGGCGTGGTCCTCGCGCGTCTTGCCCTTGCCGATACCCTTGTCTTTGAGGCGCGAGAGCGACGGCAGCACGTCCACGGGCGGATAAACGCCCTGGGCGTGGATCGGGCGGCTCAGGATGATCTGGCCCTCGGTGATATAGCCCGTGAGGTCCGGGATCGGGTGCGTCTTGTCGTCCTCGGGCATGGTCAACACGGGGAACTGCGTGATCGAGCCGTTCTTGCCCTTGATACGGCCCGCGCGCTCGTAGATGGTCGACAAGTCGGTGTACAGATAGCCGGGGTAGCCGCGGCGGCCCGGCACCTCTTTGCGCGCGGCGGAAATCTCGCGCAGGGCCTCGCAGTAGTTCGTGAGATCCGTCAGAATGACGAGGACGTGCATGTCCTTCTCATATGCGAGGAATTCCGCGGCGGTGAGGGCCATGCGCGGAACCGCGATGCGCTCGATGGCCGGGTCGTCGGCCAGGTTCATGAACAGAACGGCGCGCTCGATGGCGCCCGTGCGCCGGAAGTCGGCGATGAAAAACTCGGCCTCTTCGAAGGTGATGCCCATGGCGGCGAATACGACGGCGAACTTCTCGCCCGTCTTGAGCACCTTGGCCTGACGCGCGATCTGCGCGGCCATGCGCGAATGGGGCAGGCCCGACGCCGAGAAAATGGGCAGCTTCTGCCCGCGCACAAGCGTGTTCAGCAGGTCGATGGTCGAAATGCCCGTCTGGATGAACTCGTTCGGATAGTCGCGCGCGTACGGGTTCATCGGGCTGCCATTGATGTTCAGCCATTTCTCAGGGATGATCGCGGGGCCGTCGTCGATGGGGCGGCCGAAACCATCGAACACGCGGCCCAGCATGTCGCTGGACACGCCGAGTTCCTGGCCCTTGGCAAGAAACTTGATCGAGATGTCCTCGAGCGCGAGGCCGCTGGTGCCCTCGAATACCTGCACGACGGCCTTGTTGCCGTTCACCTCCAGCACGCGTCCGCGGCGCAGCGACCCGTCCGGCTGCTTGATGTCCGTCAATTCGCCGTACGTGATGCCTTCCACGTTCTCGACGAGGATGAGCGGCCCGATGATTTCTTTCGCTGTGCGGTACTCTCTCGTTACCACGGTCTTAATCCTTCCTTCGCACTTAGCCCATGAGGCGGCTTATCCAGTCCGTTCGTAGTCCGGGCTCCAGCCTGTTTCCAAGACAACCTGAAGGTTGCACTGCGAACTTCAGCGCGGCAACGCCTCCACGGCCTCCGTAATGCGATTCTTAAGCGCGTCGAACTCTTCCAGTTTGTCTTCGGCGACCAGTTTCGCCTTCGAAACGTTCTCAAGCACTTCAAGAGTCAGCAGCTTGTTCAGCGGCACGCCCGCCGCGAGCGCCGGCTTCGCCTGGTCGTAATAATGCAAGATCACCGACAGGAGCCGGAATTGCTTCGGCAGCGACGTATACGTGTCGCGCTCGTCAAACGCGTTCTGGTGCAGGAAGTCCTCGCGGACCATCTTGGCGGCCTGCATGAGCAACCGGTCGTCCGCGGGCAGCGCGTCCATGCCGACGAGCCGCACCAGTTCCTCCAGTTCCGCCTCCCGCTGGAGAATGCCCATGGCGCGCTGGCGCGTCGCCTGCCACTGCGCGGTCAGGTGCTCGTTCGCGTGTCTGTCGACCACGTCCTGGTACAACGAATAGGACGTGAGCCAGTTGATCGCCGGAAAGTGGCGGGCAAACGCGAGCTTGTCGTCGAGGCCCCAGAAGACCTTTACGACACGCAGCGTGGCCTGCACGACCGGCTCTGAAAAGTCGCCGCCAGGCGGCGACACGGCGCCGATAATCGAGAGCGAGCCGGGCCGGTTGTCGGAACCCAGGCAGATGACGTTGCCGGAGCGCTCGTAGAAGCTGGCGATGCGCGACCCGAGGTACGCCGGGTAGCCTTCTTCGCCGGGCATCTCTTCGAGCCGGCCCGACATCTCGCGCATGGCTTCGGCCCAGCGGCTCGTCGAGTCGGCCATAAGCGCCACGGAGTACCCCATGTCGCGGAAGTACTCGGCGATGGTGATGCCGGTGAACACGGACGCTTCGCGCGCGGCCACCGGCATGTTCGACGTGTTCGCGATGAGCACGGTGCGTTCCATGAGCGGTTCGCCGGATTGCGGGTCCTTCAATTCCGGGAACTCCATAAGCACGTCCGTCATTTCGTTGCCGCGCTCGCCGCAACCGACGTACACGATGATGTTCGCGTTGGCCCACTTCGCGAGCTGGTGCTGCACGACCGTCTTGCCGCTGCCGAACGGGCCCGGCACGCAGGCCGTGCCGCCCTGCGTCATCGGGAAAAACATGTCGAGCACGCGCTGCCCCGTGATGAGCGGGTCGGTCGGCGGCAGCTTGCGCTGCACCGGACGGCCATGGCGCACGGGCCAGCGCTGGACCATGCTCACCTCAACCGGGCCGTTTTCCGTCTGAATCGTCGCGACAACGGTGTCGACGTTGCCCGTTACGGGACCGATCTTCGCGACCTTGCCCTTCACGCCCTGCGGGGTCATGATCCGGTGCACGACGAGTTTGCTTTCCTTGACGGTGCCCAACACATCGCCCGGACCCACTTCGTCGCCGGGCTTCGCCACGGGAGCGAATTCCCACTGGGCCTTGCGGTTCAGCGCCGGGCTTTCCGCGCCGCGCACGATGAAATCGCCGAACTCCAGGTTCAGCTTGTCGAGCGGGCGCTGCACGCCGTCGTAAATGGAACGGATCAAGCCGGGCCCCAGTTCGACGCTGAGCGCTTCGCCCGTGCGGAACACGGGCTGACCGGGCCCGATGCCTTCCGTCTCCTCGTAGACCTGGATCGAGCAGTCGCCGCCGCGAATCTCGATGATCTCGCCAAACAGGCGCGCCTCGCCCACGCGCACCATTTCGTACATTCGGGCGCCAGTCAAGCCGCGTGCCACAACAAGGGGCCCCGAGACCTTGACCACTTCACCCTGATTGCTGCTCATAGTGTCTACCCTTGTGTATCCGGTTACCCTGCGAGCGGGGCCGCTACGCCCTACTCCTTGCCTAACATGTCCACGCCGATCGAATACTCGACGCTCTTCCGCATCTCATTGAAACCCAGCCGCCGGCTCCCTTTGTGCGTCGGGATGGTCGTCAGGATCGCCCGGCTCGTCTCCCGGAACTGCGTCAGCGCCTCCGGCGCCTCGGCCGCCACCGATTCGGTGACCAGCACCAGTTTGACCTCCCCGTCCCGGGCCAGGCGGTTCAATTCCGTCAGCAGTTTCCGGCCGTCGTTCACGTCTACGATCTCAAACCCGACGCCCCTGAAACCCAGAATCAGGGATTTCTCTCCCACGACGACCGCTCTAGACATAGGTGTCTCTCACTCTCGCGCGAAGCGCGTCGGCCTCGATACGATTGAGTTTCCCGCTGATGACCAGCTTCAGGTTGAACGCTTCCGTCCAGAGGCCCCACAGAAAGCCGGCCACACGTTCGGGGCCTGCCGTCTGGAGTTTCGTGCCCCGGGCCAGATCCGTCAGATAGTTGGCGGAAATATGCTCGAATCGCGCGACTTGTTCTTCTTCCGGCGCTTCAAGAGATTCCCGGAACAGGTCGCCGATGCGGCCCGGCAACAGGCCGGCCCACGCGCGCCGGTCGTTCACCGCGATGATGTCAGAGAGGATTCCCGTGAGGTCTTCGAGCGGCAACAAGTATTGCTGAAACCCCTTCAACGGCCGCCCCATGCGCGAGGCACGCCAAAGCGCCACCACGGCCCGGCTCAACACGCGCTCCCGCGCCCAGAAAAGGACCAGCGGCGCTTCCACGGCCGCCGCCAGTGTCAAATAATGCCGGAGATACGCGCCGTCCAACACCATATCGGCCACAACGGCGTCCTGCGCGCTGGCGCCCATGCCGCTCAATTGCGCCACCGCCGGCCGGATCACATCCGGCAACAGACTCGGATTGCCGGACGCCACCTCCACGAGTCTCGCTTCCTGGAACAGCGCCGCGGGGAACGGAAACGGCGTCCGCCCGAGCACCGCGCGCTTCAAGTTGAGATAGTCCTCGGAAAGCGTGTACAGGTCCGCGAGCGCCGGGTTGGGGCAGTCCCGCCGTATCGAGACGACAAGTTCGTGCACGCAGGTGTCGATGATGGTGCTCCAGTCTTCCCACGAGACCGCGCCCGGCACCATGTGCTCACGCAAGGAGGTGTCCTGCAGCCGGTGGAACAGGTCGTCCGTGCGTTCCAGCGCCGCCAGCGACAGGAAGAATTCGCAGGGCATGAGCCGCCCCGTCAGGGCGCTGACCCGGCCGCACGCGAATCCCCACTTATTCTGACTTTTCGTTAACGGGATCACCGCATCGCCTCGTGCCGCTCAGCCGCCGAATAATTCCGCGGCGATTTGCGGCGCCATCTCATGCTCCAATTCACTCAACAACGTTCCCAGCGTCTGGTCCACTTCAAACGTATCGCTGACAAAGATGAAACCACCGGGCTCGGGGAGCGCGCGCGCCTCGTCCAGCGCCACCAGCAGCTCCGCCGCACGCCCCGCGTTGAACTCCGCAAGCAACCGGGCGAAGCGCGCTTTCTCGTCCGCGTGCACGCGCAGCCGGCCGCCATGCCTTTCCCCGGCACGGTCGAGCAACCGCCGCATGAGCGCCAGGTACTCCGCCTCGGGCAGGGCCATTATCCGCTCCCGCGCCGTCTGAAAGATGCCGCGCACGCAGGCGTTCTTCCGCGCGAGCAGCTCCTTGTTCGCCGCGCCGGAGAATTGCGTGAGCTTGCGGTAATAGTCTTCTTCCACCGCACGGGCCGCCGCCTGGTACCGCCGCTCGCCGTCCTGCTCCGCGGCTTCCCGGGCGCGGCGGACCTTCTCGTCCGCGGCCAATTGCGCGGCCTTGAGCACATGGTCCGCTTCCGTGCGGGCCAAGTCCAGCACCGCATGACTAATCTGATCAAGTGGCATGGCCTTGTTCCCTGTCCTTCGGGGCGCAGCCCCGGACTCTATCCGTACGGGCTTACTGTGCAGCGGGCAGCGCGACGAAGGCCGGATTCGTGATCCAGATGATCGTCAGGATGCCGGCGAGCAGCGCGACCACGGCGTATGTTTCCACCATGGCGGGAAAGAGCAGCGCGCGGCCGGACTCTTCCTTGCGCCGCGCGATCAGCGCGATGCCTGCCGCCGACGCTTCGCCCTGCCAGATCGCGGTAACGTACTGCGCCATGCCGACACCCAGACCGACAAAGAACAGCGCGGCCCCCGTGCTGACCGAGGCGGTCCACGCGCCCGCAATCAGGCCCGTGCGCATGAATATCATGATGGCCGTGATAAAGGCGTAAAACCCCTGTGTGCCCGGCAGCGCCAGCATGACGAGAAGCTGACCGAACAGGTCCGGCTTCTCGCTGATGACGCCCGCCGCCGCTTGCGAGGCAATGCCGATCCCTTTGCCAGACCCGCAGCAGCCCAGGCCTACCGCGAGACCCGCGCCGCCAATGGCAAGACCCCGGCCAATTTCGATTGCAAGTGCATGATCCATGGTGCGTCTCCGTTACGGACTCTACCTACTGTCGTCCCGCTGTCTGTTGCAGCAACTAAACCCTTCCATATCCCAACCTTGGCGGCAGGCGCAGCGCCCGCCGCCGCGGCGATTCAACTAGTGCTTGCGCAAGATGGCCGTGCGCGAGTCGAAACCCAGCGGCGAGAAGGGCCGCGACCCGGTCGCGTAGAACCGGCCAAAAAACTCCACAAAGATAAGGCGCATCGAATGCACGAATGCGCCGAGAACACTGATAAAGAAGTTGAAAACATGCGCAACAATGAGCACGCCGATGAACAAGAAAATGCCTACATACGGGATTGGCCGCAGGAGACCGGCCATCATGTTGAAAGACAGCGCCACGATGCCGGTCGTCAGGGCCAGCGCGAGCAGACGGCAATAGGACATCGTATCGCCGATGAACGCCGTAAGCCCGTAACTCCCCACGATGCCGTAGAGGCTGATCACGCCCGTAATCAGGCGCCCGCCCAGCCCGGCGGACCCGCGCCCCTGGGTCAGAATCAGACCGACGGCCCCCACCGCGAACAGCGTCAAGCCGATGTTAAACACAACGCCCGGCACGGGCGCGAACATCCCGGCAATCAGAATCACAAAGCCGGGCAGGATGATCAACCACAACAGACCGTCGCAGAACGCCTCCGCCTTGTCTCCGCGCAACAGCGCCGAATACATTTTCAGGGCAATGCCGTAAAACTGGTTGAGCATGCCGATGCCCAGCGCGCACATCAGTACGACGATAGGCTTCTCGAGCGGGTCAACAACCTGCGTGGCCTTCATGATTCGGTACATGACGTTGTTTTCGCCCAGGTACTGTGGCATGTACAGGTCGCCAAACCAGGAACCCAGGAGAAATCCGAAAACAACCGTGGACAATCCGGCATAGAACAGAAGCCGCGCGAAGTTGTACACGCCCGCGTACGGCTTCGTCTTTGTCATCAGGTACAGACTGAACACGGCGAGCATCGTGCCGTAGGCGACGTCACTGAAGCAGATGCCAAAGAACATCAGAAAAGTGAACATGATGAACGGCGACGGGTCGAACGTATTGTAGGCTGGCAGGCCAAACAGGTTGACCAGCATCTGGATCGGCCGGACCATGTCGGGCAGCGTGATATGCACGGGCATCGCCTCGCCGGGCGCGGGGTCGTCCAGCAGCACGGTCGTGTGCGAGTGGTCGCGCAGCGCTTCCCGCAACCGCGGCACGTCCTGCTCCCGAATGTAGCCCGTGACCACCTGGACCCACTTGCCGTGGGCGCTGCTGCTGCGCGCCAGCGTGAGGCTCTTGCAGCTCTCCCAAAATGCTTTCAGCACCAGCAGGGACCGCCGGTATTGGGCAAGGTCCTGCACTTTGACGCGGATTTCCTCGACCTGCGCTTCGAGCGCGCTCCGGTCGCATTCCAGTTCGCGGATACGGTCGCGCACCGTGCCCGAGACCTGCGGCAGCGAAACTTCCTCAAACCCGTGCGCGGCCAACGCCTTGCGCGCCGCCTCTTCCTCGCCAACCGGGAACGCGGCCAGCACCCGGGCCGGCTCCCTGCCGGAACTCGCGTCCCTGTCCGGCACCGGCGCGCCGTCCTTCCGGTGATACGGCCCCGACAAGACGCGCTCGCACGCGAGCGTCTTTGGGACGGCCGGGTCCCGGGCGAGTTCGTCCAGCGCCGCAGGCGACATCGTGCCGAACAACACGCGCACATACTGGAGCTTCTGCAGGTCGCCAACCCGGAAGGGCAAATCCTCGAACGGCTTGAGGTCCTTCAGCTTGTTCTGGATGTCGCTGATACCCCGCTCAGCGCGGCGGTACTCGGCGTCGAGTTCGTGCGCTGCCGTGTATTGATCATCGAGACGGAAGTGCTGCCGAACCTCATCCAATTCCTTCGGATCTATCACGAGCGGCACAGGCGCCAGCCCCGCCACGAACGACTTCTGTTCCGGCGCCAGCGCATCAATCAACCCGAGTATGAGGCTGACGCGCTGCAACTCGCGGTCGCTGTCTTCGGTCGAGACTTCCTGCCGCTGCAGGTGTTCCTTCGCCGCCTCGTGCTGCTCGAAGACATTCGAAACCTCCACGATACCCAGGCTGTGCAAGGTGCGCATGAGCCGCTGGGCCTCGGACACCTGGCACAACAAGGTCAGCTTTTTCATGCGGTCGATAGGCATGGGATTACAACTCGCGGAAACGGGCGACGACCCGCCGCACTTGTTCGTCTAGAACGGACGCTGGAACCTGTTCCAGTTTCTTCAGTGCCTGCTCATGCTCCGCGCGCGCCTGCGCCAGCGCTTCCTGGTGCTTCTTCTCGGCTTCCGCACGGAACTGCGCCAGCCGCCGTTCCACCACCGCCTGCACCTCATCCTGCGCCTGACCTATCCGCTGGTCTGCCGTTTTCTCGATTTCTTTCGCCCGCGCACGGGCCTCTTCCAGCGCCGCATTCGCTTCGCTTTCCAGAGTCAGAATGTCATCGATGAGCGATTTCATAGTCACCTTCCGCGCATTAACGCGACGCCCGCGTTATCATTCCCCGCGCCTCCGCTGCACACCGACAGAACGCTCCCCAAGGCACTTCGGGAATTCTTCCGCGGCAGCAGAGATGAATACCGTAGCCCATTTCAGGATTTGCGTTCAACTTCCTTCGCCTCTCCATTCTGTTTAACTACGCCGCGCTCAAGACTCAACAGCGCCGCAGCCACCTGCACCGGCTGCATCAGCACCAGCCCAATCGCCGCCGCCATCAGCGCGTACAGACGCTCCGGGTCCAGCCGCCACCCGCCCAGCAACACCGCTGCATACAGCCCCAGCCGCACAGTGGTCCACACGAACCAGAACCGCCCGGGGCGCGCCGGCACGCGGCCGCGCAGCCGCTCCACCCGCGACGCCAGCAGCCAGAAACCCAACAGCCCGGCCAAACCGCCCAAGACCAAGCCGACGGCCGCCACCGTGTCAAACCAGGCCGTTCCCACGCCGCACAGCGCCAACACCACCGCGCCCAGTCCGGCCACCCAGCGGCGCATCTGCTTCAACTGTCGTTGCGCATCCTGTGACATCGCCCGGCGAGATTCCACCTCCCGGCAATTCCGGCGGCCCGCTCCGCTGCCCGTTCCATGCCCGGAATCGCGAGAGTCCTTCTTCCAGACACCCAAGCTGCGTACTTCCGCGTTCGCCTCTCCTGGGTTTTTCTTGTTTGGCTCCTCCCACCACCGGCGTCAATTCTCGAAAAACCCGCTTTCACGACCGCGCGCCCGGAATGTCCTTTCGGGCCGCAGGATACCTAACGGTCGGTAGGGTACTCCGCAAAAAACACCGATGTCAAGTCCCGAGACGCGGCCAGGACTCGCCGCAGTCGCAATACTTCTTTCCCTGGCGGCGCGCCCCGGTGGTTCTTCCTCCCGGCGCCGCGGACAAGCATTCCGCGAAACTGCGACTCGCTTGTGCCAGTCCCCTACTCACCGTGCACCCTCTCGAGCATGCGGATGTCGCGGTATTCCTCATCCGGGTTGTCGAATACGGCGTCGAGCGCAATGGGGACTTCCGGCGTGGTGGCCAGCAGGGTCTTCAGGCGCTCGCAGACCGTCGCATCCTCCGCAAGGGACCCATGAACCGTCCATAGACGTCCATTGCCGTCGTTCGCCGGTGCGCTGGCAAGCCACAGTCCCAGGCGGTTGCCCAATTGCTCGCGGACGTAGTCCGGTTCGTTGCCTTGGGACATTATGAGCGCGGTGCTCGTGGCGATGCGGAGGTTAGGCGCGTTGACGCGGTCCAGAATCTGCGCCGCTTCGCCCACGGACGTGACGGCCTTCATGCTCATCCGCATGTGAACGGTAATGTCCTGTGTCGCGGCGAGTTCCGCAATCTTGCTGAGCGTTTCGACGAACGAATCTTGTGTCTCTTCGTGCGTGATATTGTTTTCCGGTGTGCGGTGGAGAGAGAGGACGAGGTTGCGCGCGCCGAGTATGGGCATTTTGTCGAGGATACCCTTTATCTTGTTGATGCTGGCTTCATATTCGGCTGGGTCGTTGTTGACGAGGCGCAGCCCGGGATAGAGGTTGATGCCTGAGCTGAGATCGACCCAGATATCAAGTCCCTGACGCTCGAGCCAGCCGGATTCCTGCTGCAGCGCCTCGGGCGCGCGCACATCGAGATAGCGCCAGTCGAGCAGCACGCCGTCGAAATGCTCGAAGAACGTTGGGCGCGCGAGAATCTCCTCCTTGAGCATGCGCTGGCCGCGAAGGGGCAACAGGCGGCCCTTGGGGCGCGGCGGCGGCGCAATGTGCGGGACTTCCCCGACGTTTTCCTCGCGGACTCGCACGCTATAGATGCGCACGTCGCCCCCGGCAATCTCGGATTCCGTGCTGACTCCGACGGCGGCGTTCTCGGAGCCTTCCGGCAAATAACCGGGCGCGCCCTTCTCCGATTGGTCTAGCGGCAGTTCCGTGACCGCTTCGATTTCGCCAATACGCGACGTGATCCGGAATGGGCGCGGCGTCAGCCCATTGTTGAAGACGCCGAGCGTGTAGAGGCCGGGTTCCTTGCGGCAAACCGACAGGCCGAGACCCTCCCCCACTCCAAACAATTCCTGTTCGTGAATGGCGGCGCCCAGAATGTGCTGGACATGCTGCAAGAGTGCATAGGGCTTTGCCAGCGGCTTGTCCACTTCATTCGCTATGGGATACGAGGCGGAACTCCGCATCGGAACGCCGAATTCGCTGGCCAGCGCCGTTACACGGCCCTTGCCTGATGATATCTGGGCCGCCACGGCGAAATCGCCGCACTTGGCAAGTACTCGCGACTGTTCGGGCAACGTCAGCCCGCGCATCCACCAATCTTGCGATTCGCGGACCGTCGAATCACCGCATACAATGTCTGTATCGGCACGGACAAGGACCGATTCGCTTCCGGCAGCGAGCCCTGGCAAGAATTCCGGCATCTTCGTTAGATTCCCCGCTGTAATCACCAGATGCCCGCCCTGCTCGACATAGGCGCGCAGCTTATCTTCGGTCTCCGCGCCGGCCTGTAGTTCGCCCGCGACGATGATGAGCGGATACCGCGCGAGCAGCCAGCCGGGCGCGTCGCTGAGCAGGCAGTCGGCGATATCGCCATAGGGCGTAGGAGTGAGGAAACCGGTCTCGTCGTGGAAGTACGATGCGTCCTGGTAGCCGGGATACAGCATGTCGAGAACACCGTCGGTAAAGTAGTCGCCGGGCGCATAGGGGATGCTGCCCCAGACGCGGTAGAGGTTGTCCGTGTAGAGGTGGCGCGGGAACGACCAGCCGCTGTAGAAATCGAGCAGCAGCGCGACGGGCGTCTGCATCACGCCGGGCTGGCCGTGCTCTTTGACCCACCGCTGCGCGGCCTGCTGGATACGGCCGACGGGGCTGAGCGCGTCGCCATCGAACCAAGCCGACTCGAAACCAACAAAGACGCAGTTGTAGAGAATGTGGCTGTACAGGAGCCGCTTGAGCAGGTTGAGGCTTGTGCCTTTGGTGGGGCTGTGGTCGTCGCCTGGCGTGCCGTAGGCCTTGTAGCCCCAGCGATTCCACACGGACGCGTTGCCGAACCACGGTACGCCGTACTGCTTGCCCGCGCCGCGGATGAACGCGTAATAGACCTGACTGTTCGGCAGGGCTTGCGCCGTCTCCGCGCCGATGCTCGCGTAGATGCCTTCCTTGAGGAAGTAGTGGCCGAAGTTGAGCGACACGAGCGTGGACAGCTTGTTGCCGAGTTCGTCGCCCATGCGCTCGAAATGGCGCTGGAAATTCAGGTACGCGTCGAAGCGGTTG